>CANFSD010000020.1 GCA_947449515.1 Bacteroidota bacterium | reverse complement strand
CTTTAAAATTAAAAGGCGTTTTTGTAGATACAGTTCACATGATAGATTATAGCATTGTTAATCCACGTAAATTAAGTTGGCAACGGCAAATTGATCTTTGTCAGCGTTGTCATTTGCAAGGAAACAGCGTGCTCAAAGAAGGTAAAAAGTTTTCTGATTTTAGACCTGGTATGAAATTAAGCGATGTGTATGAGGTCTATATGCCGCAATACGAAAAAGCTTCTGATGATTTTATTATGGCATCTCATGCACAGCGTTTACAACAAAGTAAATGTTTTATAGAAGCCAATAAAGAAGTAAAAAAAGTAGAGGGTAAATCTTTTACTACGATGAATTTAACGTGTATCACTTGTCATAACCCACATGTGAGTGTGAAAGCTACAGGCACGCAAATTTTTAACAATGCTTGTATGAATTGCCATGGACAAGATGCTTGCACGGAAGAAGAGGCAACATTAAATTTGGCAAATAACAATTGTGTTTCTTGTCACATGCCCAAAAGCGGTTCGGTAGATATACCGCATGTAAGCGTGCACGACCATAAAATAAAAATTCCTGTGGCAAAAAATGCCCAAGATGAAATAAAGAAAATAATTGGCTTGTATTGCGTGAACGCCAAAAAAACCAATGCCGAAAGCAAGGCAAATGCCTTTATTTCTTATTATGAAAAATTTGAAGGAGGTGTTGAGTCTTTAGATTCTTCATTGGCTTGGACGCAAAACCTCAGTGATTTAAATAAGAAAATGGCCATTCAAATTCATGCCTATTATTTACAAAATAACTGGGAGGCCATTTCAAGTTTGGCGGAAAATTTAAACCTAGCAAAAGAAAATGATCCTTGGTTATTGTATAGAGTAGGACAGGCCTTTCAGAATTTAAATCAATTTGAAAAAGCCTTATTATGTTATCAATCTGCGTGGAATTTAGCGCCAGAAAATCTTTCTTTTCAAATAAAATTGGGAATAGTTTTAATCCAACAAAATAAATATCCAGATGCTATTTTGGTTTTGAAGCAATGCCTCAATAAGCAACCTAAACAAGCAGATGCTTGGGTTAATTTGGGATTTGCCTATTTAAATATTAAAGATCAAAAAAGCGCTATGAATGCCTATAATATGGCACTAGCCCTTGATCCAGACCATGCACAAGCCTTGCTCAATAGAGCCGCCTTGTTTCATCTTCAAAAGCAAGATGCTGCTGCCTATAAAGATTTGATTTCATTGCAAAAAATGGAGCCCAATAACAACCAAGTAAGTATACTATTGCAAGAAATTCAAAAGAAAATAATTAAGCCCCTTCTGTAATATTACACCAATTTTATTCATGTCTAAATCACCTAAAAAGCACCTGCCTAATAAGTCCAAAAGAACTGCCCAAATTCTTATTGGTCTATTGCTTTTTATTGCTGTTTTGTCTTTTAAAATTTATAATGATGTATATGGGGTAAATGTATCGAACAGTGAGGGTGATCAATATGTGTTGGTTCGAACCGGCCAAAGCTTTGAGACCTTCATTGATAATTTAGAAGCTGAAGGCAGGCTGCTAAATTTAGCCTCATTTAAACGTTTTGCTTTTGTGTTCAAACTCAATGAAAAGTTAAAGCCAGGCCGTTATGTTTTACATGCAGGTATGAACAATTTGGAGTTATTAAAGATGTTCTTAAAAGGCCGTCAGGAGCCACTCAACGTGGTTTTTAGGCATGCCACCTATTTGGAAGATGTAAGTGGTTTTTTTTCTCGAAACCTTGAAATAGACAGTATCCAATTTTTAAACATGTTAAAGGATACCGTATTTACAAATCAGTTTGGATTTGATTCGGCCAATTTAATTAGCATGTTTATTCCTAACACCTATAACTTTTATTGGAACACGCATGCGCTACATTTATTAGGTCGCATGCACCATGAATATGAAGTTTTTTGGAATACTACACGCAAAGAAAAAGCAGTTAAATTAGGTTTGAGTCAACAACAAATAAGTACCCTAGCCTCAATTGTGCAGAAGGAAAGTAACAAGTATGACGAGATGCCTATTATTGCAGGTGTTTATCTTAATAGGTTAAGATTGGGAATGCCACTTCAAGCCGATCCAACGGTATTGTTTTTTATGCGAGACACATCCATCCACAGGGTATTATTCCAACACACGCAAATTGCTTCTCCTTATAATACCTATTTAAATGCAGGCTTGCCGCCAGGACCAATTTGTTGTCCTTCTATTCAGGCAATAGATGCGGTATTAAATTTTGTTTCCCATCGCTATATTTATTTTTGTGCGAAACCAGATTTTAGTGGCTACCACAATTTTGCAAACAATTTGGCGCAACACCAAAACAATGCGCGTAAATACCAAAAAGCGCTGACTGCCAAGCATATTCATTAAATTTAAAAGAATTTTCTTGTTTGCTATTTTCCTTTTATCGTATATTTGCGATATATAATTGATTATGGCATTAAATAAGAAATCGCTCTTTCATCCCGATGATATTTTATTAGCGGAATTTGCAAAAGTTATGGGTCATCCTGCACGTATTGCTATTATTAGAGAATTGGCAAAACATGAGGAATGTATCTGTGGCCAAATTGTAGAAGTTTTGCCTCTCGCACAATCAACAGTATCGCAACATTTACAAGAATTAAAAAAGGCAGGTTTGGTGCAAGGAACTATCAGTGGTGTGAAGTCTTGTTATTGTATTCACAAAGAAAATTTTGCCAAAGTACTTGGTTTATTTAATGAAGCGATGCACGATATAATGCTGACCAATAATAAAGAAAAATGTTGTTAAAATAAACAATACATCAAATGAAAACAGAAGTAGAATTAAAAGAAATGGTGAAAGAGAAGTATGCTCAAATAGCCATGCAGGACAAAGAAACAAACATGAGTTCATGTTGTGGAAGTGGTTCTTGCTCAACGGAAGTTTACAATATAATGAGCGAGGATTATTCTACCCTGGCGGGGTATAACCCCAATGCAGATCTGGGTTTGGGTTGTGGTTTGCCCACAGAATTTGCCTTAATGAAAGAAGGTGATACGGTTATAGATTTAGGAAGTGGCGCTGGAAATGATTGTTTTGTAGCAAGAAAATTTGTAGGAGAAAGTGGTAAGGTAATTGGAATTGATTTTACGCCAGAAATGATTGAACGTGCGCGTAACAATGCAGAAACCTTGGGTTTCAATAATGTTGAATTTCGTCAGGGTGATATTGAACAAATGCCAGTAGCCGCCAATAGAGCAGATGTAGTTGTGAGTAATTGCGTATTAAATTTAGTGCCCAATAAGAAGAATGTAATCAACGATATTTTTAGGGTATTGAAACCAGGCGGTCATTTCAGTATTTCGGATGTAGTATTAAAAGGTGAATTGCCGCTTTCTTTAAAGGATACAGCCGAAATGTATGCTGGCTGTGTTTCTGGTGCTATTCAAAAAACAGCTTATTTGCAGTTTATTGAGGACGCTGGTTTTGTAAACATCAAAGTTCAGAAAGAAAAGGAAATAATTATTCCAACAGATATTTTGGAAACCTACCTTTCTCCAACGCAAATGGAAGAGTACAGGAATATGGAAATTGGAATTTTTAGTGTAACTGTTTATGCCGAAAAACCTGCTGCTTGCTGCACGCCTGGAGGAAATTGCTGCTAATTAATTATTAAAATAAAAATGACTAAAAAACTAAAATTCCTCGACCAGTATTTGTCCTTATGGATAGTTTTAGCCATGCTCACGGGTGTTGCAATTGGTAACTTTTTCCCAAGTATTCCCAATTTATTAAATGGAGAAAATTTTAGCAATGGCAGCACCAATTGGGTTTTAGCCATTGGCTTATTATTAATGATGTTTCCTCCTTTTGTAAAGGTAAAATACACAGAATTACCTCATGTATTCAAAGACTTGAAATTGTTGTCGTTTACGGTACTTATTAATTGGATAATTGCCCCCTTGTTGATGTTTCTTTTGGCCATCATTTTCATGCGCGATAATCCAGCCTATTTCACAGGACTTATTCTTATTGGTATTGCGCCATGTATTGCCATGGTTATGGTTTGGAATGAATTGGCCGATGGTAACCGCGAATATGCTACAGGCTTGGTTGCTTTAAACAGTGTATTGCAAATATTACTGTATAGTTTTTATGCTTGGTTCATGCTGTCTGTAATGCCTGCTTGGTTCGGCATAGAAAATATGGTGATTGAAATATCAATGGCTGAAATTGCCAAAACAGTTGGTATTTATCTTGGAATTCCATTTGCGGCTGGCTTTTTAACAAGAATACTAATCATTAAAATAAAAGGAGAGAATTGGTTGAACCAAAAGTTTATACCAATGATTTCACCTCTTACCTTGGTGGCTTTGTTGTTTACAATTTTAGTGATGTTTAGCCTTAAAGGCGAAATGATTGTGCGTATTCCATTAGATGTAATTCAGGTTGCTATTCCATTGGTTTTGTATTTCTTGATATTATTTTTTACAGTGTTTTTTATTGCAAAAGCCATGGGTGTTTCTTATGATAAAAATATTACCGTATCACTCACCGGATCGAGCAATAATTTTGAATTGGCCATTGCCGTAGCAATTGGTGTTTTTGGTTTAAATTCTTCACAAGCCTTTGCGGGCGTTATTGGTCCATTGGTGGAAGTACCCGTTCTTCTTGCTTTGGTAAAAGTTGCCCTTAAAATGAAATATAAAAATAAAGCCTAATGGAAAAGAAAAACATTTTGGTGCTATGCACCGGAAACAGTTGTAGAAGTCAAATGGCTCATGGGTATTTAGCATTTTTTGCAAAAGAGAAAGCCAATATTTACAGCGCTGGAATTGAAACGCATGGTTTGAACCCACGCGCTGTTTTGGTAATGAAGGAGGATGGAATAGATATCTCTGCGCATACTTCAAATAATGTAAATGAATACTTAAATATTGCATTTGATTATATTATTACTGTTTGTGATCATGCAAATGAAAATTGTCCATACATACCCGGTAAGGCAATTCGTTTACACGAAAACTTTCCTGATCCAGCCAAAGCGGTAGGTTCGGAAGAAGAAATTTTAGGAAAATTTAGGTCGACCCAAAACCTTGTAAAAGCTTATTGCAAGAAGTTTGTAGAAGAAAAAATTTTAGTTTCTGCCAATTAATTTATCTTGTACCTTTAATTTAGGTATGGGACGTTTATTTCTCTTCTTTTCAAGTTTATTTTTGGTGGCATGCAGCGGTGCGCGCTATTCAAATTTCACTAAAATAAACGTTCAAAAAAATGCGCCTGAACCAAAAAGAAAAGAGGAAACCATTGCAGTAATTTCAAGTAAAAACGTGGAAGAAGCAGGTGGATTTAGCCTTGCTATGGAAGAAGATGCCTTGCCAATTTTGATAGCCAATGCCCGCATTGCCATCAATTTTAGAAAAGGGTATGAGGCCATTTCGCCAATTGACAGTCCGGGAAAAGCAGCAATCAATTCAAATATCATTGCACCACAGCGCCAGATGCCCACACTCAATGGTGCAGATTACCATGCTTCTGGCAATAACCGATCACAAACTGCCACCATTTTAGTGTGTTGCATTGGAGGTTTTGTTGGCTTGCACCGTTATTATTTAGGTTATTATTGGACAGGATTTTTCCAAACCATTACCCTGGGAGGACTCTTTCTTTGGTGGGTGATAGATATGTTTAGGATTTTTACAAACGACCTAAAACCCAAAAATGGCATTTATACCGATTGGGAGAAAAACCAGCAGGAGTTCAAGAATTAACCAGGTTGTTGGGCTATAAACCCTTTACAAAGCGGTAAATAATAACTGCCAATGCAAAAATAAACAGGTAAATACTGATCCTGTTGATGCCATGCATTATTTTTAAATTAGTTGAAGTAGGTGCATTTGCATCCTCTTTTTTCCAAAACATTAAGTAGGTCAATAGTTTTTTAAGCATCATGTTTCAAAAATAAGAAATTCTCTAAACCCAGGTAAAATCATTTTTAGTTAATTGTAAAAATATTTTTAGGCTAGTCTAAAAAATTAGTATATTTGACCTATGTATTCTACCACTGAAGAGAATTACCTCAAGACAATTTATAAGCTACAAGCGCAATTGGGCACCTTTATTAATACCAATGCAATTGCTGATGGTGTTAATACCAAAGCCGCTTCTGTTACCGATATGGTTAAAAAATTATCGGAGAAAAAATTATTGTCGTACGAAAAATACAAAGGCGTTCAGCTTACAGAGAAGGGAAAAAAAGTTGCTGTTGAAACTTTGCGCAAACACAGACTTTGGGAAACTTTTTTGCATAACCAATTGGGATTTACTTGGGATGCAGTGCATGATATTGCAGAACAATTGGAACATATTCAATCCAATGAATTGGTAGAAAAATTGGATGCTTTTTTGGGTTTTCCTAGTCATGATCCGCATGGCGATCCAATTCCAGGGAGAAATGGGGTAATCAAAGAAAGTAATTTTATTCTATTGAGTGTTTTAAAAAAAGGAGAAAAAGGAATTATCAGCGGGGTTGTAAATCACAGTTCGCTGTTTCTTCAACACTTAGAAAAAAACAAATTAACCTTGGGCAAAACCATTACCATAACAGAAGTTAGTAGTTTTGATTTGTCAATGGCAGCTTTGTTGGAAGGAAAAGAAAAAATTCAATTGAGCAACGAGGTTGTGAAAAATATTTTAATTAAAAAACTCGCATAATACCATGACAAAAAACACAGAAAAATCATTGTCGGAGGTACACGAATCTATTGACGCGAGCCAAAATAAATCTTGGTTTAGAACCCTCTTGGCTTTTATTGGTCCTGCCTATTTGGTAAGTGTTGGCTATATGGATCCAGGAAATTGGGCTACGGATATTGCAGGAGGAAGCCGGTTTGGTTACCAACTTATTTGGGTATTGCTGGCCAGTAATTGGATTGCACTTTTACTGCAAAGTTTAGCGGCAAAATTGGGAATTGTAAAGGGATGGGATTTGGCCCAAGCAAGCCGCCAACAATATCCGCATTGGGTAAATATTTCTCTTTACGTTTTGGCGGAGATAGCTATTGCTGCAACAGATTTGGCCGAAATTATAGGAATGGCTATTGGAATAAATTTATTGTTTGATTTACCCTTGTTGTATGGAGTAGTAATTACAGTGTTGGATACTTTTTTATTATTATTCTTAATCAATAAAGGTATTCGGAAAATTGAATTGTTTATTGTGAGTTTGGTGAGCATTATTGGACTTTCTTTTCTTGCAGAAATGATAATTGTTAAACCTGAAGTGGCTGGTGTTTTAAAGGGTTTTATTCCTTCAGATTTAAGTGGCGATGCCTTGTATATTGCCATTGGTATCATTGGAGCTACTGTTATGCCGCATAATTTATACTTGCATTCTTCCTTGGTACAAACACGCAAAATTAAACGGGATGATGAGGGCATCAAAAAAGCCATAAAATTTAATTTCTTTGACTCTGCCATTGCACTAAACTTGGCCTTTTTTGTAAACGCGGCAATTCTGGTATTGGCCGCCGCTGCTTTTTATAACAATGGTTTGACCCAAGTAGCAGATATAAGCAATGCCCATCAATTACTGCAAGGTTTATTTGGTAATATGGCCCCTATTTTATTTGCCATTGCCCTAATTGCAGCTGGCCAATCTTCAACCATAACAGGCACACTTGCAGGACAAATTGTGATGGAAGGTTATATCAATTTGCGCATCAGTCCTTGGGTTCGCCGCTTAATTACGCGCTTGGTTGCAGTAGTTCCAGCTGTATTTACCATCTTGTATTTTGGAGATGCAAAGTTGGGCGAATTGCTTATTTTTAGTCAGGTTATTTTAAGTTTACAATTAGGTTTTGCGGTTATTCCATTGATACATTTTACCAATAGTGAAACCATTATGGGCAAGTTCAAAAATTCAAATTGGATAAAAATACTTGCCTGGACAGCCGCCATTGTTATTGTTGGGTTAAATATAAAATTACTAGGACAAGAAGTGGGTAATTTCTTAAACTCCTCTTATGCGTCGGCAACTTGGCTTAAGTTATTAATTTTTGCTGCTTTAGGATTTACAGCCTTTTTATTGTTTTATGTGAGTTTCCATCCATTCATGAGCAAGCTCAATGAAAAGCACATGGTGCCTCATCTGCCTATTAAACATTTGCAAATAGACAGTGTTAAGCCTTTTCAACAAATTGCTATTACGGTTGATTTTAGTGCGCATGATGAGGCAAGTATTCAATATGCATTGAGTTTGGGAAATAAATCTTGTTCTTATTTGTTGATCCATATTGTTGAATCTGCGGCTGCTATGCGGCATGGAGAAGATGTGATGGATATTGAAACGCTTCAAGATATTAAATGGATGGAGACATATGTGGGTGATTTAAAATACGCAGGTTATAGCGTAAATTACCAAATGGGTTATGGCAATAGGGCAAATAATATTGTGAAAATGGTACAAGATGCCAACGCGCAATTATTGGTGATGGGTGCGCACGGACATGCGGGTTTAAAAGACCTTCTCTTTGGATCAACGGTAGATGCGGTTCGCCATAAATTAAAAATTCCTATATTGGTTGTAAGGTAATATGAAAACTGTTTTTAAAATAGGCGACCAACAAAGATATCAAGTGAAAGTTGGTGTAAATGATACTGCAACTTTTGACAGCGGCAATGTACATCCTGTTTATGCTACCTTTGCTTTAGGCAGGGATGCCGAATGGTGTTGTAGGCTTTTTGTTTTAGAGATGAAGGATGCCGATGAAGAAGGGATTGGATCCTATTTAAAAATAGAACATAAAAGTCCTGCTTTACTGGAATCTACAGTTAATTTTACAGCAGAAATTATGCAAATGAATGGCAATGAAATCATCTGTTCCTTTGAAGCAAAAGTAGGAGATAGGTTAATTGCAATCGGAGAAACTGGGCAAAAGATTTTGAAAAAAGAAAAATTAGAAAACTTATTTAGTCGCTTATCCGAGCCGAATGCCTAAATTTGTAGGGCCTTTTAAAAAGGCAAAAATAGAATGGCAGTTAACAAGGGCATACATATTATCAATAAAAAAGCAAGCTTTGAGTTTATCCTTACACAAAAGGTTACTGCAGGTATTCAATTAAGCGGAACAGAAGTAAAATCTATCCGTTTAGGGAATGCTGGAATTGGCGAGGCCTTTTGTTTTTTTAAGGGAGAAGAGCTTTTTGTAAAGGGAATGAATATTGGAACCTTTAAGCAGGGAAGTCATTTTAACCATGAGCCTTTTCGTTTGCGTAAGTTGTTATTAAAGAAACGCGAGCTAGACAAATTAAAAGTGAAGGCCGCCGAAAAAGGTTTTGCCATTGTTCCTGTTCAATTGTTTGAATCGGAGAGGGGCTTCATAAAATTAGAAATAGCAGTTGGACAAGGTAAAAAGGCCTTTGATAAACGAGAAACTATAAAAGAACGTGAAGTTGCAAGAAGTTTGCGACGCGAAGAATAAAAAAAAATCCCGATTGGCTTGCCAATCGGGATTTTTTTATGAAGTGATTTTCGACTAGAATACAAATCCTAAACGTAATCCACCAGTGCTAACACCAAATAATTGGCTTGCGCTAGAAGCTGGATCTTTAACGTCTAAAGATTGTCCGCCAATTTTAGTGGTGGTAGTACCTTCACCAATTTTAGCCATGGTAAATAAGTTTAAACCAAACTCACCACCTAAATAAACACCATCAGTGATGTAGTAATCAGCACCCATCATTAAGCCTAAACTTAAACCAAATGCAGAACCAGCAGTGTAGCTGTAAGAATCACCTACAGTGATGTTTCCTTGTGTAGGAGCTGCAACACTTGCGTTGGTTACTTCAATAGATTGTTTGCCACCTAAAGCAATACCTAATTGAGCTCCAGCATAAGGAGATAACCTGTCTGTACCTTCAAAGTGCATTTCATAACCTGGGGTTAATGTTAAACCAAAACCAGTTTTAGTGGTAATGTCGGCACTGTTTGTACCATTACTTACTGAAGATTTTTCAGTACCAGAAGCCAATCCAAAACGAACCCTAACGGCTGCGTTGTCTGAAAGGAAATAACGTAAACGTAATTCTGCAGGCAAATCATAACTAATCGCTGAAGAACCAGTTTGGAAATTCAAATTAACCTCAGCTGTTTTGTTTCCTGCTGTTGGTTTTTGTGCGAAGGCAAAAGATCCTGCTAATGCGAACGCTGCTACAAGTAATGTTTTTTTCATAACAAATATTTTTATTTGGTAAATCAAATATAACCGAAAACGCTATTCAAAAATCAAGTACTTACCCTTAAATTTTCTGTTGATAGTATTTTAAAATGGACTGCATTTTTTGTAAGTAATTGTTTGATAGTGAGTTGTAATTTAACCCACATAAAACGGTTGAAAACTAATTGGTGTACTACCAAGCTTGGTTCCCTATTAAAGGAACAAACCTAAATTGGCTTAAGCTTATATTTTCAACGCTGCCATCCGTCTTTTTGATGAGCGTATGCATGGTTTGCACTTTATTATCGCCCACAGGAATAATTAATATTCCGCCCACTTTTAATTGTTGCAACAAACTTTCTGGAACCCTAGGTGCTCCTGCAGTTACTATGATCTTATCATAAGGACCGTTGGCATCATAACCTTTAGAGCCATCGCCAAGAATTAACGCTGCTTCGTAATTCATGGCTCTTAAAAGCTTACTGGTTTTAAGGTATAATTTTTCTTGGCGTTCAATGCTTGTAAGTTGTGCGCCCATTTCAATAAGCACTGCGGCTTGGTATCCAGAACCGGTACCAATTTCTAATATTTTATCTCCTTTTTCTATGTGTAACAATTGTGTTTGAAAGGCAACTGTATAAGGCTGTGAGATGGTTTGGCCCTCGCCAATGGGAAATGCTTTGTCTAAATAGGCATGCGACCTAAAGTCTTTATGAATAAATTGGTGACGGGGAATTCTGTGAATGGCATCCAGTACTTTTTCATCAATAATTCCTTTTTCTCTCAACTCATTTACCAATAATCTTCTGGCACCTTTGTCTTTATATGTATCCTGTTCAAGCATCAACTTGCAATTACCCATTTTAAATTTACAATGTTGGCTCAAACCGAAATTTACTTCTCAACAATTGACAGGATTTGTTTGAGATTCTGAGCATATTTAGACCCTTGCCTTGATTTCATTCAAGTTTTTAAAAAAGCAAAATGGAGGGGTGTATATTTTTGATGATAAGGGAATAGGTAGGTGTTTAAATCTAATCTGTGAATGTCGCACTTATCAAAATTGTGCCCAATACATTTGTATCGTAAAATATCCAAAACAGGAACATGATAAATATTGGCATAGTAGGCGCCAACGAAACCAGTAAGCGGCACATTGAGAAGCTGATTGAACTTCAAGAGTTCAAGCTGGTGGGTTTCTACGACCATGATCCTGTGAGCTCGAGCTTGATTGAAGAAAAGTATGGCATTCCAAAATTTGAGAACTACCAAGAGTTAATTTCAAAAGTTGATGCCGTAGATATTTTAACTCCCGTTGGTTCGCATTACCAATTTGCTTCCAGTGCTATTAGAAATTGTCGCCACGTATTTGTTAAACAAGTATTGAGCGAAAACTTGGATGAAGCCAAAGAGTTGAACCAATTGGCAGATGAGGCTAATATCCAATTGTATGTTTCGCACCACGAAAAATTCCATCCCAATTACCAAACCTTAAAGCGCTTATTAGATAATCCATTCTACATAGAAAGCGCCCGCTTTGACGCCAATGTAATTAATTACAGTCAGGAGAATATGGTTTTTGATCTCTTACTCAATGAACTCGAATTGATTTTTTATTTGGTAAAGGCAAAGGTTAAACGTGTAAGAGCTACAGGTGCCTGTTTACACCACCAACATGTTGATTTTATTAATGCCCGCATAGAATTTGATAATGGTTGTGTATTAAATATGGTTTGTGGCAATTTTGAATCGGAACAAAAAAATGCCATTCGCTTTTTTCAGAAGAACAGAACCTACAACCTCAATTTAGATAACTTTAAAATTTCTATGCTCAATTCTTCTATTCCAGCGCAAGCAGAGCATGAGTTGAATTTGGCAAAATCTAAAAATGTGTCAGACATGATTAAAAGAGAATTGTCGTTTTTTGCCAATTCTATCTCCAATCATTCCCTCAATTTAAGAACACATAACGATAATTTCCAGACACTTGAGGTGGCCCACGAAATAATTGATAAATTAAATATCAATAAAAGATAATACTTTTGCGTTTCAATCGTTGATAATAACCGATGGCCAAAGGCATTTCCTTTCTTCTGTTTTCTAGTTTATTACTGCTCATCTCTTCTTGCAAGCAAAAGGAAGTAATGGTTCCGTCTTATGTTTATTTAAGTCCGGCCCAACTAATTACCAAAAGTGATGGTTCTCAAGGATATGCTTCGGCCAAAACAGAAGACTTATACGTTTTTAGCAATGGAGAAACCCGCGGTATTATTGCAGCAAATTCTACCATACCGCTTCAAAATATAGGCAAAACGAATATTAGAATTTCACCAGGTATTAAATACAATGGTATGGCCGAACAGCGCGCTATTTACCCTATGTTTAAGTATTTTGAAAAGGATTACGATTTAAAAGCAGGTGTGGTGGATACCATAAAAACGGTTTTCAATTATGTAGAAAATACCGTATTTCCTTTAATAGAAGATTTTGATGGCGGTGGCTTGTCTTTTGAATACAATCCGGCATTCAAACAAATTGGTGATTCACTTATTAAAGATAATTCATCCAATGCCTGGATGCCAGGAAGAAACTCAGGCAAAGTAGTATTAAACAGTGGGGTGGCGGGTTCGTTTTTAGAGGTGTATAGTCGTGTTTTTAGCAATTGGCCAAGGTTTACACCCTTTTATTTGGAAATGGATTATAAAGGAAATATTCCTATAACCGTTGGCCTGTATGCCACCGATGCGCAATTAACTACCTCTCGGTTTGCCATGTTTATTTTAAATCCTAAAACAGGTTGGAACAAACTTTACTTGGATTTAGAACCAGAAATTAACAAGCGCGGCGCTAACATGCAATACCGCGTGTTCTTGAGTTTTAACAAAGGGGATGTAGTAAACCCAGAGGCATGGATTGATAACCTTAAAGTTGTTTACCTTGATTAGGCGCAGGCTTATACATACCATTTTTTTTGTGCTATTCGACGGTATTGCTGGCGGTTTTAGCTGGTCTTTGTTCTTTTTGTACCGTAAGTTTTTTATTGAATCAGACAAATTTGGTTACCAAATCCCCGTTGAATTAGACAAGAACTTCTACCTTGCCTTGTTTGCCATTCCGCTATATTGGATTGGTTTATATTTCTTGGCAGGGCATTACAAAGATGTTTGGCGCAAATCTCGTATCAATGAAATTTCAAAGACCTTTACTGTTACTGTAATTGGTGTTACCCTGTTGTTTTTTGCCCTTTTGTTGGATGATGAGGTGAGGTCGTACCAATCCTATTACAAAAGTCTTTTAACGCTATTTGTACTTAATTTTGGATTCACCTTGTTCTTTAGGTTGATAGGTGCATCCTTAATTAAAACAGGGCTGCGAGCCAAAAAGATAGGCTTCAATACCATTGTAGTTGGCAATAACCAAAAGTCTTTGCAATTGGTGCAAGAATTACTCAAAGACGGGTCGACCCAAGGCAATATTTTTAAGGGGTTTGTGAGCGTAAATGGCGATGCGGATGACCATATTTTAAAGGACCTATTACCTAATTTAGGACATTACAAGCGCTTGCCAGAACTCATTAAGCAGTTTGAAGTGGAAGAGGTTATTATTGGGGTAGAAAGCTCTAAACATGCCGATATCAACAATGTAACCAATGTATTAGAAGACCAGCAAGTAGTATTAAAAATCATTCCAGATTTGTACGACATGATGAGTGGTCAGGTGCGCATGAACAATGTAATTGGCGCTGCACTGATTGAAATTAACCACGATAGCATGCCGCAATGGCAAAAGATTGTGAAACGCAGTTTAGATGTTAGCATATCTTTGTTGTTTTTGCTCCTTATGTTACCTGTATTTATTGGAATTGCATTGGCTGTTAAAATGGGGTCAAAAGGACCAATATTTTACAAGCAAATACGCATTGGATTCAAAGGAAAGCCCTTTCATATTTTCAAATTTAGAACCATGGTGCAGGATTCAGAACTTGCCGGTCCAATGCTTTCTAGCAGAAACGACGCACGTATAACACCTGTTGGAAAATGGTTAAGGAAATACAGGTTTGATGAGTTTCCCCAATTTTTCAATGTTTTAATAGGAGAGATGAGCTTGGTGGGCCCACGCCCAGAACGCAAGTTTTTTATTGATCAAATTGTGATAAAGGCACCTCATTACAAACATTTGCATAGGGTAAGGCCAGGTATTACCAGTTGGGGACAAGTTAAATATGGTTATGCCGAGAACGTAGATGAAATGGTGGAACGCCTTAAATTTGATATTTTATACATTGAAAATCGTTCTATTGCAATAGACTTTAGAATACTGATTTACACGGTGTTAACTGTTATTCAAGGCAAGGGAAGGTAGAAAAATCAATTATTTTCGACCCAATCCATTGAATTTGAATGGAGAATTCCTATCTTTGCCATCCTTAAAATTAATTAAAAATGTTTGCAATAGTTGAAATTGCTGGCCAACAATTTAAAGTTGAAAAAGACCAAACGGTTTATGTGCACAGATTAGCACAACCAGAAGGCGCCAGCATTGAGCTCGAAAATGTGTTGTTAGTGAATAACAACGGTAGTATTAAAGTTGGTTTACCAACAGTAGCTGGTGCTAAAATTGGCGCCACTGTGATTACACACTTGAAAGGCGATAAAGTTATCGTGTTCAAGAAAAAACGCAGAAAAGGTTACAGAAAATTGAACGGTCACCGTCAATCTTTCACAAAAATTAAAATTGATTCTATTAACGCATAATTGTCAGGAGAAATAAGAAATGGCACACAAAAAAGGGGT
>CANFSD010000019.1 GCA_947449515.1 Bacteroidota bacterium | reverse complement strand
CCGCCCTTCGGCAGGCTCAGGGACCGGTAATTCTTGCGCAATAGGGCCAAAAGCAAAAAAGCGGCTTGGCCGCTTTTTTGCTTTTGGCAAATTCTCTCAAAACACTCCGGTCCCTGAGCGAAGTCGAAGGGTTTTCTTTAATAGGCAAATTTGCCTAGAATGGGAAATTCAATTATGAATGTTGAAAGGGCTTCTAGCCTCTGGCCTCTAGCTTCTGGCACCTAGCTCTTGGCATTTTCTCAGTGGACTGTGTCCACCGAAGCTTATGCGTAGTAGAAAGTCAAAGTGAGCCACGCTAGCCGTCATGGTGAGCTTGCCGAACCATTTTTCTTTAAGAGGCAAATTTACCTGGAAGGAAACATTTCAATTATGAATGTTGAATGATGAATGATGAAGGAGCCTCTGGATTCTAGACTCTGGATTCTGGACTCTGGATTCTGGATTCTTTCAATTCCTCAGCGGTGATCAAAGTCCGAAGCTTTAGCGCAGGTGGGCAATTCAACATTTCCCTCCAATCCCAAAACCATCACTCAACATTTCCCCCAACCAAAAACCTAAAACCCCATCACTCAAAACCCAATATGGCTAGCGGCAATCCACCTTAGCTGAAGCTACGGTGGACACAGCAAAAAAAGCAGGCCCATTCTCCGCCCTAGAAGAATGAAACCTGCTCTAAATACTTCGAAAAGTATTTTCCTATCCCTAAATAGTATCTTTTAAGTCTTTTTTCGACTTCTTTTTATCTCTTATTCTCTTCATCCCGTAAACCACTCCCGCACCTACCAGGAGCGATGCGCCTCCGTCGATTGGGCAATCTGTTAGAGTTTCAGGGTCACACATTGCTTTTGCTGAAAATTGTGAAAGAATGAAATAAAGAATTAAGAAATATTTAAATCGTAAAATCATAAGGTAGATAATTAATGTGCGTAAAAATAATAGGAATTATTTTACGAAACGAATAATTTCTGCACTGTTATTGTAAAACATTTTCACAAAATAGATTCCCTTGTCTAAATTCTCAATATTCACCACTTCTACATTGCCATTGGCAAAGTTACCAGCACCAGTGCTTACACTTTGTCCCATTTGGTTGTAAATTTCGTAGCTAAAATCTCTTACATCGGCATTGCTGCAGGCTAGGTTGATTGAGCTTATAGCTGGATTTGGATATAAAATTACATTTGAAACATTCTCTGTTGCATTTACCAAACCAGTTGTAAAAGCCGCTGTTCCAACTTTGCTGAACAAAATAACAAAGCGATTATTTCCAATAGAATTAGGATCAGAAGTTACATCAAAATTATAAACAATCGTTTTATCAATATTTATCATTTTATTTAAATATTTATCAACTAATACCATTTGTGTCATTCCAGCAAAACTTTCTATTTCTGTGAATTTTAAAGAAAATTTACCCGTTAAGTATGACATAACTGATAATGCAATGGTATCAACAGTTTCTATTGTGGGTCTAACTGCAATTGAAAGTCTTGAATTTCCTTTCAAACTTGCAAGGCCAAATGAAGGACTAGCAATAGTAACAGCATCTAGATTGCGATTTAAATTTTTACTGCCATTTTCATCAAAATTAATTGCAATATCATCTTGATGCTCATTATTGTATAAATATTCTACACGTAATAAATCAGCAATTGTATTGTTTTTAAAATATCCTGTTGCTGTGGTAGTTTTATAGGATTCCTGAAACTTAAGTGTTTTATTGTTAGATCCATTATTATTAACATAAAAGCCTTGTCCTGGAGCAATTTGAGGATTCCCTTGTAAATAACCCGTTACAATAGTTCCATTGTAACAAGCAAATCTATTACCAGTTCCCGGAGCTACAGAGGCATTTAAATAATAGATTGCGCCATCAATATTTCCTTCAAGTAATCTTGCATCTTTCCATGCTTGGGTATTCCAATCGATTGGACTTGCATAAGGATTACCTACCAAATTATACCCAGGTGTTAAAGTTACAGGAATCTCTCCTTGATTCAAAGTTCCTTTAGCTCTCAATGTTGTAGCAACGCAAATGGTAGGTATGGCACCAAACAAATCAACACCCCTATCTCCTCTTACTAATAAACTATAACCTTTTCCAGCTTCAAAATATTCGTTTTTAGTATTTGTAATTTGTCTATATGAATTATTTCCAACCATCATAAGTGCGTATGGTAATGATGGCGAATAATCTAATCCAGTTGTTGGATTAATTAAATCTGAAGACAATGCAGTTGCTGCTGCAAATGTTGATGCACTTGCATTAGTACCTGTTATTTTAGTTCCGTAACCTGCTGTATAAGTACCTCCTTCTTGCCAACTATTGAAAACACTTACATTTGTTACTGCAGAAGACAAAAATCTAACACCAACTCTATTATTTCCTGGTAATAGTCGCTCAACAGTTACACTTCCAGTTATTGATGCTCCAGCAGGCAAGGTTGCAACTCTTGCGGTTCCTGTAGCTGAAGTACTTTTTATAGTTAAGTTTCCATTAGCATTAACTTTAGCTGAGTTTCCTAAAGTTAATGTATATAGAATATTTACTGGAGAATTAATATCTAAACCAACAGTATTATTAACTAATAAATTATTAATATTGGTTTGACTAAAATTTGGAGAACTAGTAGAATAAATTTTTTGAGCGGTAGTACCATTAAAAATAACATTGCCAGTATTAGTTGTAAATGTCCCATTATTTAATAGATCACCTTTTAGGGTTAAGACAGCCGAAGCATTTCCTATTTGAAAAGTAGCTCCAGATCCAATTGTTAAACTATTTAATGTCAAATCAGCGGTAATACTATAAGTTTTATTTGCTGCAACTTCAAAAACACTTGGTGTTGTAGTAAATGTAGGAAGCGTTGTATTAGTGCCATTTAATACTAAAGTACTGTAAGCTAAATCTCTAACAGTTTGCGAACTACCATTGTAAATAACTGTGTTTGGTTTATTTAAAGTAACATCAAGAATAACGAAACTACTAATAGAACCACCAATAGTTAATTTACTATTAGTATTTAATACTAGGGTAGATTGAGAGCCAATTGTTGAACTAGAATTAGTTATAGCATTGGTTACTACTAAATCAGTACTATTAGTTAATGAAATTTGTCTTGTTAACATCAAGTTGTATAAAGTTAATTGACTAGTACCGAGGAAAGATTTGCCAGTTACCAGGACCGTAACTTTAGACGTACCACAATTAAATGTACCATCATTAGTAAAATTACCAGAAAGGTTAATATTTCCAGAATTTGCATTAATTGTTCCTAAAACTGAACCTACTTTGTTGTTTGTTAAATTACCAGTTACATTAATGATACCACTATTTGTATTAATTGTTCCAGTGCTATTATTAATTAAGTCACCTGAATTTAAGTAATGATAAATTGTATTAATAGTGATTGTACCATTATTCGTTAAACTTCCTGTAACACTAATGGTTCTCAATTTACTTCCTGTACCTGTAACATTTGGAATTGATAACGTTCCACCATTGGTTAAATTACCTCCACAAGTAAATGTCCTATCATTACTATTTGAAGTAGATGTAATTGATATTGTACCATCATTAGTAACGTTACCAGGAATATTTAAACTTGAGGTAAGATATAAAAAACCTCCAGTATTTACTGTTAAGTTTGTTGTACCACCTAATGTAAGTGAACTATTAACTGTAATAATTGCTCCAGCAGCAATTACTACGTCATCGCCATCCACAGGCTTTTTATCACCTACCCAACTGGCATCAACGTTCCAATTTCCGGTAGTAACTTTTGAAGTAATAGTCGCCGCAAACGCTCCGCTTGCTAAAAATAAGCTGCTAAGGGCAATTAGGCAGCTTGTTAAGATTTGTTTTTTTGTTTGATTTTTCATATTAATTAGGGTTAATAAAGGTTTTCTTTTTGTTGTTTGGCCTTCGCCGGTTTGTGTATTATTTAATAGGTTTAAACTGCGTTCTTGCAAAAAACTCAATGCGCTCATGTGTAAGGCCATAAAGGTGTTGGCAATGTTTCCATTGTTGCTGCCTTCATTTTCTTGGGTCATGGCTTCGTTTTTTGTATTATTGGTATTCATGTTCTTACTTATCGTTTTTGTTTTTTCTGTGGGTTATTTCTTCTCAGCTATTTTTTTGGCGCTTTAAATACTCTTTCTCACCTCACAAACTTGCTCACCAAAAATTGGAGTCCTTTCTCCTTTTTTGATGCAACAAACATACTTGCATAAACACCCTCAGCTTTACCACATATAGGGATAAGAATAGCACGAAAACGGAAATGTTATTTTTCTTTTTTTTGTATAATTCTGGCTATGCACTTCTAAAAAATTTTATGTGCAAGCACCTCGCAGCGCCTTTAAAATAAGGCTTCTTCAGGCGTGCTATTTTTTCAAAAAAAATGCGCGCAAAAAAAAAGAGAAACACAATTTGCATCGTATTTCTCTTTTTTGTATAAGATTTTATTTTTTCGTTTAGTACGCGTTTTAGAAAAATTTAGCGCCTAAAAAAAATAATTTTCAACTATTTAAATATGCCTTTTTGGGTATTGTATTTAAAATCATACGCATCTATTAACACGTTTTTTTTCACCATTTTTCTTTTGGTTTTAAAAACCATGCGTATGTTTTCTATGCGCAATTGTTGGTAAATTATATCCAAATCTATATTCCAAATTTGGCCCTGGTTTTTTAAATATAAGGTAGGCCTGGTATCTTTATGTATAAAATAGGCACAGTTGTCTAAATTTACCATGAGCTTGCCCGTAACCAATAAAAAACCCTGCTTGCGCAATAAGCGCATGGTTATATAGGTATAGGTAGGAATGGTCTTAATGCGGTACTGGCCATCCTTGGTTTCTAAGGTAAGCAGGTTCTTTACCCCATCTATATGCAAAGCATCTATGTGGGCATAAGCAATAAAATGGATGTGGTAGTTGTTAAAAATTACCAATTTCCCTAAGCTCCGGCTCAGCGAAAAATTTACTTCAAACAGTTTTACCTTGGGTGCTGCCTTATTGGTCATCACCTGCAAGTAAGCATCTATTTAAGACTCCAATACCTTCAAAAACGGAATTTATTATACAAAAAGAGGAAAGGCCTTGGTTCGAACCGAAACAAAAGGCGCGCAAAAAATCTTAGTCTAAGGATATTTGGTACTTCTTTAATAAGTGTTGTACCTCCCTTAAAGGAATAGGGTTAAACAAACATTCATCAAAACCCATACTTTTATAATGGTGTTCTTCCTTAGCAGAATTGCTGGTTACGGCAACCACCACTGCCTGGTGGGCAGTCTCTTTTTCATGGGCGCGTATTTGACCCAAAGCAGCTATGCCATTCATTTGGGGCATATAAATATCCATGAAAATTAAATCAAAATTGTTTTCCTTGGCCATTTCAACGGCTACCTCCCCATTGGGCGCTGTGTGTACCTCTATATGACTTTCCGAAACCAATTTCCTTAAAAAAAATTGGTTTACCTCCTCGTCATCAGCTATCAGTATTTTTTTCATGGCGCTTTAACTTAGAAGGCAAAATGCCAAAATGTTCTTTAAACTTCTTGGTAAAATGGTTGTGGTTGTTAAAACCACATTGGTACAATACATCAGAAATAGGCGCGGTATCTGCCTCTATCATGGCTTTTGCTTTTAACAAGCGGGTTTCTAATATCAATTGAAACAAAGATTTGCCACAAATACGTTTGATATTCTTCTGTATAGAAGAAATACTCATGGGAAACTCTTTGCCAAAATCTTCTAAGGCCAAATTCTCATTAGATAAATGTAATTCAATAAATGCCTTAATCTGTCCCAAAAACTTTTGGTCGCGGCTCTGGTACTCAACATCATCTTCTACTTGGTTAAACTGAGATTTAACCACACTCTTTCTGTTCTCTATATTATTGCGGCACTTCAAAGCCACCTCTTCCAAAGAAAAAGGCTTGGTAATAAAATCATCGGCCATTAAATCCAAAGCGGTTAGCTTATCGTTCAAAGAAGTTTTGGCCGTTAAGAATATAAATGGCAAATGCGAAAAACTTGGATCGGCCTTTACAAAACGTAACAACTCTATACCATCCATAATGGGCATAGACCAATCACATAAAATTAAGGCAATGCGCTTAGATTTTAATAAAGTTTGGGCTTCTAAGCCATTAGAGGCTTGGTAAACCTGGTAACCTTCCATTTCTAAAAGGTTACATAAATTAGAACGTAAAACAGGATCGTCTTCACAAAGAAGAATTTTATCTGCTAAAAAGGAATTTGTTTGTGCCATTAAAACTCGCTATCCAATTAATTTGCTGTAAACTCAAAATGAAACTCGCCAACTTGCTCCTCGCCTACCTTAAAGGAAGAACTACCACCCAAAATTTGGGTAAGCTTTTTGGCTATAAATAAACCCAGTCCTAAACCAGAAATGGTATTTAACTTTTCTGTAAACTGGTTAAAAGGCTGCACACGGGCAAACTTGTCTTGGTCAAAATCTTTGCAAGGGTAATGAATGCTTAAATCAAATTTACCGCCCACACTTTTCACAAAACACATTACCCTATCGCCTGGCTTGCTAAACTTAAAGGCATTGTCTGCCACTTCTTCTACAATTTTCTTTAGCAAGAATTTATCGGTTTTTAAAATGGTATCGCCATTCAAAACCAAACTTAGGTCTTTTATCCTATCATAATTATTGGCCACTTGGCTCAAGGTACTTTCTACAAAGCTGCAAGGAACTTCTTCTATATACGGGTTTACCTTGTTGGCATCAATATCATTGCACAGAATTAAATTATTAATGGCCTTGTACAACCTAAAACCACTGTGCTGTATAATATCTAAAATGGTTTTCGACTCAAGGCTCATGCTGTGGTCATCTGAGTTCAATAAAATTTGTGCACCAGTCATAATACCATTTAAACAGGTATTAAACTCATGGTAAGGCGTGGGCGAAGTTTTAATGCTAATTTCGTCTAAAGCCTCCTGCATTCCGCGTTTGCGGAGCATATCTTTCTCAAATTTTATTTTGATGGTTCCCCATAAATCATCCAACAAAAAGGGCTTAATAATATAATCATCGGCCCCAAGGTTCATGCCCTTGCGTATATCTGTATGGTTGTTTTTTGCTGTTAAGAATAAGAAAATAGCCTGGTGGTTGGGGTGTTTGCGGTTGAGTTCGGCCAAAAATCCAAAGCCATCTAGTTCAGGCATCATGATATCGCAGATAATCATGTCGGGCCTAAATGTTTCATAAACCTCCAAACCTTCTACGCCATTTTTTGCAAAGGATACTTCCATATCTTGCAGGGCAAGAAATTCTACAATATTGTTTCGGATGGTGGTATCATCCTCAATAACTAGAATTTTTTTATTTAGTATTTCCATAAGGTTTTAAAAGGGCAAGGGCGTGATAAACACAAATATCGTTAAAATATTACGGAAATTACAAAACCTGCCTATAAATTATTTTTGTAACAAAATGCTACAAGGGCATCTGCAGCCTTTATTTATAGAAACCCTTGCTGGCAATGGCTTGGCGCACACCATCGGGCACCAAATAACGAATAGACTTTCCGGCCTGTATAGACTCACGCACATAGGTGCTGCTAATATTGAGCAAAGGCACCTCAAACAACTTAATTTTGGGGTGGTTGGCCAATAATGGTTTTTCTATAATGCCTACCCTGGCATACACAAAAACCTGGTGGTGCTCTAAAATGGCCAAGTAATTTTTCCAATGGTGGAAACCTTTTAGGTTATCACCACCTATAATAAGGGTAAATTGGTTTTCGGGATATTGCTTCCTGAGTTCCGCCAAAGTATGTTCTGTATAGGAAGGACGGGGTAAATTAAATTCTATATTACAGGTTTTAAACCTTGGATCGTCTTTAATGGCTATTTCCAACAAGGCCAAACGTTCGTTTTCATCCAACAACTCATCACTGGCCTTAAACGGATTTTGTGGCGAAACCACAAACCATATTTCTTCCAAATGGGCATAATCGGCCATAAAATTGGCAATAATCAAATGCCCTGAGTGAACAGGATTAAAGGAACCAAAAAACAAACCAATCTGTTTTGCCATTGCTTAGTTAGAAATAAAATTTTCAACCAATTTTTCTGCCGCTGCCAAAGCGGTGGGTAAATCTTCATTGAGCAGCACTTGCTCAAATTGTGTTTCGTAGGCCAATTCTTTTACGGCCTTCCCAACGCGCATTTGCAGGGTTTCTTCGGTTTCTGTTGACCTAAAACGCAAGCGTTCTTCTAAAACGGCAACGCTGGGTGGTTTTACAAAAACTGCCAGGGCATTTTGGCCAAAATATTTTTTAATGTTTAAGCCACCCACCACATCTACATCAAACACCACCACTTTTCCCATGGCCCAAATTCTATCAATTTCAGTTTTTAAAGTGCCATAAAAATTGCCCCCATAAACTTCTTCGTATTCCAAAAAATCTTGGTTTGCAATGCGGGCCTTAAATTCTTCTTGGCTCAAAAAATAATAATCTTTGGCATTTACTTCACCAGTTCGCTGCGCGCGGGTGCAGGCAGATACAGAAAATTGCAACTGTGCATTGTGTTGCAACAAATGTTTTACAATGGTGGTTTTACCAGATCCAGAAGGCGCACAAAAAATAACAACTTTACCTGTTTTCATCTAACACTACCTATAGTACATTGTTAATTTGTTCTTTTATTTTCTCCAATTCGTCCTTCATTTCTACCACAGCTCTTTGCATTAAATGGTGGTTACTTTTAGAACCAATGGTATTTATTTCACGCCCCATTTCTTGGGCAATGAAATTTAATTTTTTACCTGTAGAAGCTGCTTGAATGGTTTCTTCAAAGAAATCGCAATGTTGTTTCAAACGCACTTTCTCTTCGCTTATATCTAATTTCTCTATGTAATAAATTAATTCTTGCTCGAACCTATTGTTGTCTATTTTTTCCTGACCCAAACTTGTTAAATCACGCTGAATACGCTCTTTAACCGTTTGCAAACGTTCCTCTTCAAAAGGCGCTAAGCTTTGCATTTTCTGCAAAATATTGGCCGACATTTTACTCAATTCTGTTCCCAATACTTTTCCTTCAATTAACCTAAAACCATCAAATTGTTCAAAGGCATTGCGTACGGTTTGCAAAATCAGTTTCCAATCTTCGTCATTGTGTGCCTCTTCATTTGCTTGCAAAATATTAGGCACCATAAAAATATTATTGAGCAAGGATGTTTCTGTCCAACCACTTTCTTCACTCAATTGCTTCACTTCTTTTAAATAATACAAAGCCAAGTCTTTGTTCAATGGGGTAATGCGGTCTTCCACCATTTTATAACTCAATTGAATATTAACTTGTGCAGTTCCGCGCTCTATCCATTTGCCCAATTCGCGGCGCAACTCCAATTCTTTGTGCTGCCAATTTCTGGGCATGCGCACATTGAGTTCCAGAAATTTACTGTTCAGGCTTTTTAAATCTACCTTAATGGTAAACCTTTCAGTTTCTAATTCTGCTTGGCCGAAGCCGGTCATTGATCTTAACATATTCAAAAATAAGGGGCCAAAATAAGCCTTTTTTACTGCAACAGAAAACCCAATTAATCTGCCATGGTATCAATAGGCAATTCTAAGGTAAGGGTGGTGCCCTCACCTACTACACTGCTAATAGAAATTTTTCCTTCATGCAAATCCATAAAATATTTGGCAATAGACAAGCCCAAGCCCGTACCTGGAATATTTTCTACATTAGAACTTCTAAAGAAAGATTCAAAGCTCATGGCCAATTCATTTTCTGGAATACCAATTCCTTTATCGCTCACACTTATGCTCAAATAATCATCCTTCCTTTCTAGCTTCACAATAATGAGCGAACCTACTTCAGAATACTTGGCCGCATTGCTAATTAAATTATTCAAAACATGCACCAACAATTTCGGGTCGAACCAAATTTTTATAGCTGCAATTTGCTTGTCAAAAACAATTTCGTGCCCTTGTATATAGCGCACTGCTTCATTGTTGAGGTAATCTTCTGTGAAGGCTACAATTTCAATTTCTTCTTTGCTAATGCTTACTTTTTCTACTTCAATTTTACCCATGGTAAGCACATCTGTCATCAAAGAAGTAATACGGTCAACATCAAAAATAATGTTCTCAATTTTCTTATCAATGGCCGTTTCTGCAAATACTTTTTTGAGTATTTCGTTTTTGCGTGCATACATCCTAATAAGCTCTGCACTGCTGCGTATACCGGCCAATGGTGTCCTAAATTCATGTGAAGCCATATTCACAAACCTCGATTTCAATTCACCCAATTGCTTCTCAGATTCCAATGAGTGTTTCAATTCTACTTCGGCAGATTTACGCGTGGTAATATCTTCAATAGAACCCACCATTCCAGAGAGCGTATTGTCTGAATTAAAGATTTTGTTTATCTCCACATCAAACCAAATTAATTCACCTTCTACATTGTGCAGCGGATATTCAAGGTTTAAATTGAGTTGTTTGCTTTCTGCCAAAAACTCCTGGAAATTCTCAATGGTTTCGGCGGCAAAATCATCCGATATATACGATAAGAAAAATTTGCCCAAGCTAGCGCTGCGTGTAAATCCAGTAATATTACTCCAAGCCGGATTAATAAACTTAAACATCCCTTGCTCATCTGTTTCAAAAATTACCTCACGCAGGTTTTCAACCAAATCTCTGTAACGTTTTTCGTTGGCACGAATTTGTTCTTCAATTTTTTTATTGCTGGTAATATCCAAAATAAAACCAACCATAAACACAGGATTTCCTTGTTCATTGTAATCAATTACTTTTCCAAAATCCAGTACCCAAATATAATTTCCTTGTTGTGTTTTAATGCGGTACTCGGTATTGTATATGGGCACTTCATTGCTTCCCTCCGGGCGGTGCAGACCTGCCAAAGCGGCTTCAACCCCGGCACGGTCGTCTTCATGAATGCTCTCCAACCAATTGTTGTGTACATTTTTAAATCCATCAGCGTGATCAAAACCAAGAATGCGTTTAAAAATATCATTGCTATCCAATTCATCGGTTTGCAAATTCCATTCCCACATTCCTAAATTGGAGGTATTAATAGCCAATTCCAATTTTTGGTTTGCTTGCTCCAAGAGGTGCATGTTTTTCTTCAAATCAGAAACGTCGCGGGTAATACAAATGAGCGTATCATCTTCTAATAAACGCAAGGTAATATCTTGGTATACGGCCTCACCTTTTTTGTTGAGCCCTATACATTCCCCATTCCATAAACGCAAATCGCCCAGGCGTGGCATAATATTTTCTTGAAAGCGTTTGAGTTCTATTTCATCGTACAAAACATGCCAAGATTTACCAATTAATTCTCCTTTTCCATAAGAAAACATTTCCTCATGTGCCTTGTTCATGTAGGTATACAGGCCATTAGGATCTAGCAAAGCAATACCATCTGGCGAATTTTCTATGGCCTCACTTTGTTTGGTAATGAGTTCATCTTGCTCACTAATACGGGTAATATCCATACCATACCCAATGGCAATGGTAATTTCTCCGCGCTCATCAAAAACCGGCTGCATTTTGCGCAAATGCTTTTTGTATTTGCCATTTTCTAGCGGAAAAATTTCTTCATAAGCATAGGGTTGTTTGTCTTCCAACATTTTGCTAAAATGTGTTCTGCGCACTTCAGCCAAATGGGTGTCTTTGCCCCAATGTTCGCAATATTCAAAATCGTCTTTACCCACCAACCAATTTCTAATTTCTTCGTTTTGAACGGAATTTTGGTTCAAGAAAATATAGCGTTGTTGGGTATCTAAGGCAACAATATCTGCAGGAATATTTCTAAAAATAGATTCGTAAAATTCTTTTTGAACGTTCAAAGTATGGTACTGACTTTCCAATTCTTTTGCCAAATCGTTTCGCTTCAAGAAGGCGCCAATATTGGAAGAAATAGAAATAACGGTACTGGTTTCCATTTCTATCCAAGTATGTTCTGCTTGGCACATATCAAATCCTAAGATGCCCCATATTTTTTTCCCATAAACTATGGGCGTAAGCATTACGCTTTTGGTTCCGCTATCGGTAAGCAACCTATAAAACTCTTCTTCTTTAATGTCTTTGGTATGCGAGTAAAAACTAAATCCTTGCAACAATACTTTTTTCAAAGGTTCAAAATGCTCCCAAGAAAATTCTCTGTGGGGCGTTTCTTGCATTAAGCTGCGAATGCCTTTTCCTACCCACTCGTAGGCATAGGTCATGGAGTGCAATTCTTCTTCTTTGTAATTGTTTTTAAGAATATAACACCTGTCAATCTCAGCAGATTCGCCCAAAATGGCAATCACCTCGTTTAACATTTCATCTATATCAATATCGTTAATAAGCAGTTCAGATGTATGTAAAACCGCATAAAACAACTGGTTATAGCGTTTGGTCAATTGCTCATTTAAAGCTTCCAATTCGTTCATAGTCATCAAATATACCTCGAAAGCCTAATTTTCAAAAGTATTTTGCAAAAGCCTAGCCAAAGATTTTTTGCCAGTAACGCAATGTTTGTGCATTGTCAATTTTTATTTCCTGCGCTTATTATATGGTTCAAACGCCAAATTCACCTATTTTGCAGGCCCTTTTATGCAATTTTTCAATACCTACAAAAGCTTTTTCAAGCAAATCATTCAACTCAGTTATCCTATTGTAATTGGCCAATTGGGCATAGTGCTCATGGGTACTGCAGATGTAATTATGGTTGGCGAGTTAGATTCTATAAATTTAGCGGCCGTTTCATTAGCCAATTCCATCTACTTTGTGGTTTGCATATTAGGCATTGGTACCCTCAGCGCAGTTTCGCCATTGGTATCACAAAGCAAGGGCGCAGAAAAACCTGCAGAATGTGGCAGCCTCTTTAAACAAGGAATTGTTGCGGCATTTATTCTCAGCCTTTTTATCTGCAGCATTGTGTACGTGCTTACCCAAAACTTGCATTGGTTCGGACAATCAGAAAAATTAATTGCGCTTACCAAAAATTATTTGCACCTCTTAAATTGGGGCACCTTGCCCTTATTGGTTTTCACTGCCGTAAAACAATACAGCGATGGATTGGGCTTTACAAAAGTGTCTGCCGTTTTAACTTTAATAGCCTTAGGCATCAATATCTTTTTAAACTGGATTCTCATTTATGGCAATTGGGGCGCACCTGCTTTGGGCTTGTATGGCACAGGTTTGGCAACCACCATTAGCAGAACATTTATGGGTTTGGCCATTTATTTTTATGTAAAAAAGGCTTCGTTTTACAAACCCTATTTGAAAGAAAAATCAAAAGAAAAAGAAGGCAGGTTTCTATTGCAAATTTTCAATATTGGATTCCCATCTGGCTTACAATATTTTTTCGAAATAGGTGCATTTGCGCTGGCTGCCATTATGATTGGTTGGATCAGCGAATCTGCCATGGCTGCGCACCAAGTAGCCATTAGCATTGCAGCCATTACCTATATGGTGGCAACAGGAATTTCTGCCGGTGGTTCCATTTTAGTTGGCGATGCAGTGGGCAGAAAAAACCAACAAGATTTAATGATTGCAGGAAGAGCTGCGCTGCTATTAGGCGCCGGTTTTATGGCTTGCTGTGCAATGATTATGGCCTGTTTTGCTCCTTTTATTTTGTCGTTTTACACCAAAGATATGGTGGTAATAGACATGGCACAAAAACTCTTGTACATTGCCGCATTCTTTCAATTAAGCGATGGCATCCAATGTGTAAGCTTAGGCGTATTGCGCGGCATTGGCGATACAAAAATACCCACCCTCATCACCATTATTTCGTATTGGGTAATTGGCATTCCATTGGGTTATTATTTATGTTTCCAACTCAATTGGAGCTTGTATGGCGTTTGGTGGGCGCTCTTGTTCGGACTCACTTTCTCGGCTGTTTTCTTAAGCATTCGCTTCTTAAAAGAAAGCAAAAACATTAAGGTAGAAGAATTAGACCTCACAGAATTTAATCTGCATGCACACTAAATTAAAAGTTCACCTCGCCCTTTTTGTGGTGAGCATCATTTACGGAGCTACTTTTACCATTGCTAAAATGGTAATGCCTGTATTTATTAAACCTTTTGGCTTTATTTTATTGCGTATAGCCGTTGCCTGTATTTGTATTTTTTTCTTTCACAGACATTATGTTAAAGGCGCTATTTCAGATAAAAAAGATTTATTGCCTTTGCTTATTTCTGCCATCTTTGGCGTATCAGCCAATATGCTTTTGTTCTTTGCCGGCCTGGCAATAACCACACCTATCAATGGAGCGGTGCTTATGCTCAATACCCCCATTTTTGTGGTGGTATTTGCCACAATCCTTCTCAAAGAAAAATTAAGTTGGTATAAAATTGCAGGTATTGTGGTTGCAGCAACAGGTGCATTAATGGTAGTGGGCGGCACCAAATTTCAATTCAATTCCCAATACCTCCTTGGAGATATTTTTGTAACGCTCAATGCCATTATCTATGCCTTTTATTTGGTATACGCAAAACGGCTTATGGTTAAATACCATCCGCTAACCGTTACCATGTATTCTTTCTTCTTCGGTTTTTTTATTGTATTGCCTTTTGGCCTGAACCAAGCATTGGAAATAGATTTTGCAAACATGCCTCAAAACATTTGGTACGCGGTGGCCTTTATAACCATAGGCGCTACATTTTTAACCTATGTGTTAAACGCCTACGCTTTAAAGCACGGGAGTTCTAGCCTAGTAGGTTCGTATATTTATTTACAACCTGTTATGGCAACCATTATAGCCATGGCAGCCGGAAAAGATTATTTAACTGCAGAAAAATTAATAAGCATGCTCATTGTTTTTGGTGGCGTTTATTTGGCCTCCTACAAACCAAAAGTGAGCGTATTACAAGCAGAATAATTTATTCTTCTGCTACATTATTGAGTTTCATCCACAAGGTATAAGCGCCTTTACTTACAATTTTTTCTTTCAATAAATCTTTACCACTGGCAGAAATTATTTCTATGTTGCTTCCCTCAATGATGCCTGTCTCTACTTTAATTTTCTCAAATTCATTTGGCGCCTTTTCTATAAAAATATAATTGTCGACGCCATCATGCATCACTGCCTCATCTGGCACTACCACAGCTTTTCTTCCAGCACCAATAATCTCGGCATTCATGTAAGTTCCGGGCACCAATAATTTATCGTACTTCTCAAAATGGCAATGTATATTTATGCTCCTGTCCGAACCAATATCTTTACCAATTAAAATTACCTCGCATTTGTATTTTACCTCTGGATGGTTGTTGGTATAAGCAATTACTTTTTGTCCCATAAACAAATGTT
>CANFSD010000018.1 GCA_947449515.1 Bacteroidota bacterium | reverse complement strand
TGTTGGCTACCATCACCGAAAATGGTGTTCATTTGGATGCCATCATTCATCATCATAAAACTCCCAGGTTCTGCCATCACAGTTTCTTCTGGGTCGAGTTCAATTTCTACACATTGCATTTCACTTCCAAAAATGCGGTAGTCTATTTCGTGGTTACTAATCATTTTCTAAAATTAATGCTGCAAAATTATTCAATTTTTGGCAAGGCTTTGCCTTACTTTTTAACATTATAGGCTTACTCATTCATGTTGTTTTATATTTAATACATTAAGATAATGCGAAAATTCGATGTAAGCTGATTATTAATAAGTTCCAATGGCTGCGTCCTTAATTTTAACGAATTTTAACTTGAATGAAGTCTTAAAATAGGCTTAATTCGTGACTATGCGTATAGCTTTAGTTGTTGGTGTTTCAGGTAAATTAGGTAAGGCTGTAATTGATGCTTTACTGAACAATAAGCACTATAAAAAAATTATAGTGCTTACCAGGCATGACCACAATCGCTTTAAAAACATACATTTAAAGAAGGTTAAAGTTAATTTCAGCGCTATAGCAGATTACCAAGACCATTTCTCCGAGGTTGATGATGTATTTTGTCTTTTAGGTAAGGATTACATCAATACAAAAAAACTAGAGGACGCACATTTATTTGAATACCAATATCCTTATGATTTGGCCAAAGTTGCAAGTGAGGCAGGTGTAAAAAACTTTTATATCGTAAATCCTATTTCTGCAAACTTAGAGGCATCCAAATTAGAATTGCGTGAGAGGGCTCAATTAGCAGCAGATATAGCAACTTTAGCTTTTCCAAATTTTCTCGAATTTAAGGTGAATAGGCTCAGGCGATCGGTAAACACTGAAAGCAGTTTTTTTGCAGCACGTAAGAGTTTTAGGTCTATAATGCGTATATTTGGTTCGCGCCTTAATAATAAATTTCAAAATACCCCTGCCAATTTATTGGCCAATAAAATGATTGAGCTTGCATTGTCCAATCCGCTTGGGAAGAAAGTATTTCTTCCAAGCGATTATTAATTTGTGAACTCATGGAAAGAAAAGCACTTGTAATAGGCGCTACCGGTCTTATTGGTAGAAATTTGGTTTTTGAATTACTGAAGAGCGCTCAGTATAGTAAAGTTACCGTTTTTGCGCGCAGAGATTTAGTAATTAAACATGAAAAACTAAATCAGATCCTTTTAGATTTTGATCACATTTCGGAATACAAAAACGAAATGATTGCCGATGATATTTTTTGCTGTCTTGGTTCCACAAAATCAAAAACTCCTGATCCAATAAGCTATAGAAAAATTGATTATGATTACCCTTTATTGGTAGCTAAAATTGCCAAAGATCAAGGTGCAAGCCAATATGTTTTGGTTAGTTCAATGGGGGCAAATAAAGAATCTTCTATTTTTTATAGCCGATTAAAAGGAGAAATTGAAGATGCAATTGGGGGATTGAATTATGCCTCCTACAGCATTGTACGCCCATCCTTGTTGTTGGGTGCTAGAAATGAAAGTCGTCCTTTAGAAACCATTTCCCAATATTTAATGCGTGCATTAAATCCATTATTTGTAGGCCCATTAAGGTTATATAAAGCAATTGAGGGAAATGTTGTTGCCAAAGCATTGGTGGTATTGGCAAAGAAAAATTTACCTGGAAGATATACTTATTTGAACAACCAATTATTTAATTTGGTGAAGGAATTACCAAGCGCTGAAGCCTAGGTTTCTAATTTGTGCAGGTAAAAAAGTAAATAATTAATCCGCTAACAATTAGCGCTATTCCCTGCCATTCTAATTTATTTAGTCTTTCTTTAAACAAGAAATGTCCTGCTACAAGCGAGTAGGGAAAAAAAGCTAATTGCATAAAGCCAAGCATATTCAAGGCAAATTTTTGGTAACTTAAATTAATTAGGATCGAACCTAAAATGGTGAAAAATGCCACTGCAACTATCTTCCATTGTTTTAAATTAGGTTTGGTAATAGAGTAGCTTTTGTCGAACCAAAACAAATACATTACACTTAAAACCAAGGTGCTTGCTTCCATTATCCAAGTGCCCCAAATGGCCGATGTATGTGCCAATGGTAAACTAAGAAGCGCATAACCAAAACCCCATGTTATTGCACTTAAAATTGCCTCGTAAAGGCCTTTTTTGTCTTTTGTTTTTTTCCATTGCAGAAGAATGCCCGCAATAGACAAAGCTGCTGCCAAATAAAAATAGGGTACAATTACTTCATGGTTAATGATAACTCCCAGTGCATAATGAATAAATGCACCACAAATGCCAATTACCGCCACATTAACAAAATGCAAATGGAGTAAAGCTTTGATATAATAATAAAGTCCAATGGCGCAAAGAACGCTGCAAAAAACTAAGTGTAAAACAGTTAATATATCAGGCACAAATGCAGCTTCTCCTGAAATTCCCATCCAAATACTTGCAAGAAGTACTGTGAAAATTGACCTTACAAAAATTAAGCGTGCTGCAGAGCTTTCTTTGCTTCCTAATTTAATGAATACATCTGCTAGAAAAAAAGAGGTATTAACTGCCAAGGAAAACCAAAAAGCGCTCATTAAATTTATGCTTCTAATCCTTCAAGAGTTCTTGAAATATTACTCTCTACACGTTCCATAACTGCGCTGTAATCTTGTTTTTGGAATTTCTTTGAAGTAATTTTTTCGTATAACTCAATATACCTTTGTGAAACCAATTCTACAAATTCGTCTGTAAAAACAGGAGGTACCTGACCATCTTTACCTTGAAAGCCATTTTCAATTAACCATTGACGCACAAATTCTTTCGATAATTGGCGTTGTTGTTGGTCTTTTGCCTGAATTTCTTCGTAGGTATCGGCGTAAAAATACCTGCTAGAATCAGGAGTATGAATCTCATCCATCAATAAAATGGTATCACCCAGTTTTCCAAATTCATATTTGGTATCAACCAAAATTAAACCTTGTTGGCGCGCGTAGTGCGAACCAAAGGCATAGAGTTTCCTTGTATAATCTTCTAATTGCAAATATTCTGCTTCAGGTACCAATCCCATTTCAATAATTCCTTCACGGGAAATATCTTCATCATGTCCTTCAGAAGCTTTAATAGTTGGCGTAATAATTGGTGTAGGGAATGCATCATTTTCCTTCATGCCTTCTGGCATTGGAACACCGCAGATTTCACGCTTACCACTTTTGTATTCGCGCCAAGCATGACCAGCTAGGTAACCTCTGATAACCATTTCAACCTTGTAGGGTTCACAACAATGGCCAATGCTCACATTTGGATCGGGACTCTTAACCAACCAATTTGGAACAAGGTCTTTACTAAGTTTTAAAAAATGCTCCGCAATTTGATTTAATACTTGTCCTTTGTAAGGAATAGGGCGGGGCAATACAACATCAAATGCAGAAATTCTATCGCAGGCAACCATTGCCAAAAACTTGTTGTTTATATTATATACATCACGAACTTTTCCGCGGTAAAAACTTTCTTGTCCAACAAAATTAAAGTTGGTTGAAGTGAGTGCATCCATAGCTTTAAATAAAGCTGCAATATGCAACAAAAGGCAGGAAATTACAATTAAAAGACCTTACAATTTATGCACCATTATGGCATAATTTTAATTTCTGTACGGCGGTTTTTAGAGCGGCCTTCTATGCTGGTATTGTCTGCAATTGGTTGGGTGTCTGCATATCCTTTAAAGGTTATACGCGCAATTGGCACACCTGTAGCAATTAGGTAATCTTTTACTGCTTTGGCACGGTTGGCAGATAACAAACTGTTCTTAGCAAAGTCGCCTGTATTGTCTGTATGTCCGCCAATTTCTATTTTAACGCTTGGGTTACTGGCTAAGAATTGAACCAATTTATTTAATTCAGCTTTTGATTCATCTTTTAAATCAAACTTATCTGAATCGAAGAAAATATTCTTTAATACAATTTTAGCACCTGCTGTAATTGGTTGCAATGGCACACTTAATACCAATGGATCTGTGGCTCCTTGGTTTTGTAGGGAGAAGTTTTCTGAGTAAAACAAATAACCTGGAGCGCTCACATTGAGCGCGTAATTTTTGTTTCCTTGCAAACAAACCAAAAACTCACCGCTGATTCTATTAGAGTATGATTCAATGATTACACGACCAGAAGCCAAATCAATTAATTCAATTTTAGCACTTAATTTCTTTCTTGTATTGGCATCAAACACCACCCCTTTAGCATAACCTGTTTTTTGTGGTCGGGCTTCTTCATACAATTCAAAACTATAAATATCTAAACCTCCTTTGGTATCATCTCCTTCTTTTGCCATGAAGGCATCTTTTCCATTACTAGAAATAATTATACAAGTTTCATCTTTACTGCTGTTGATTGGAAAGCCTAGATTACTTGGCTTTAACCACCTGCCATCTTTTCCTCTTCTGGTATAAAATAAATCTACGCCACCCATCCCTGGATGTCCATCACTGTTGAAATACAGTGTTTGGTCGTCTTTAGCAATAAATGGTGATTGCTCATCACCAGGTCCATTGATTTCAGGACCTGCATTTACTGGAGGTGTCCACCTGCCATTTTTAAAATTAGTATACCAAATATCACTTTGGCCATAGCCACCTGGACGGTTACTGCTAAAATACAAGGTGCGTCCATCAAAGCTTAAACATGGCTGACTTTCCCAAGAAGCTGAGTTAACTGGTGGTCCTAGGTTAATTGGTTCGGACCAAGTATTGCCATCTAGCTTGCTCAAAAACAAATCACAGCTACCATTTGCACCAGGACGGTTACAAGCAGTATAAAAAATATATTGTCCGTCTGCAGAGAGGGAAACAGTACCTTCATTGCGTTCTGTATTGATTGGGTATCCCATGTTTTCTGCAAAGGTGTATTTGCCATCAATTTTGGTGCTTCTGTAAAATTCTTCATCCCTTCCATTTACCAAACGAGTAAAAATAAGCACCTGTTCATCTGCTGTAATTCCTGGGAAATATTCATTGTCTGGACTGTTTACCATATTTCCTAAGTTAACAGGTTTAAATGGGAAAGGACTTAAAATGGCTTTTCTGGCGTAATCAGAATTATTTTTAATAACCTCTATTTGTTCTTTCTTTTGATAAAAATCCGGATAGCTCATGAATTTCTCGGCATCTTGAAATGCTTCATTGTATTTTGAAAGCGTAAAATAACATTTACTTCTTCCAAAATAGCTCATTGGAAACTCCGGATTGAGGGCAACTATTTTATTATAGAGGGCAATGGCTTCTTCATATTTTTCATTGTCTTTTTTTATTTCTGCCATCATCATATAGGCATCAATAAAATTAGGATCAATTGCAATGGCCTTGTCTAAATAGCCTTGAGCCTTCATGAAATCCTGTAATTGAAAAGTTTTTAAAGCTTCTCCAAAATAAAATTCAGCCTTTTTGTTTTTGGTACCACTAAATGGTAATTCTTGCGCATAGGTATTTAGTAGGGGAAGGAGCAAGGCTATTAAAATCAGAATTCGCTTCATATTCAATGCAGGTATTAAAAGGCTAAAAATAAGTAAAAAAACATTTCAGACAAGTGGGCCTCCTTTAGGATCGAGGCTCCAAACAATTTCACCCGTTCCATTCTTTATGTTCTTCCAGGTTTTTTCTTTAAACTTAACAATAACAATGCCAGCGGTTGGCATCTTAGGCAAAAACTTATTGCTCAAATAGGCAACTATAATGTGCATACTTGGATTATGTCCAACCATCATAAGGGTTTCAACCTTGTCGTCTACCTGGTTAATTATTTCTAAGAGGTCTTCAAATTCTGCATTGTACATGCCAAATTCAAAAGAATGTTGTTGATTGGAAAGGGAAAATGCATCAACAAAATAAGACGCTGTTTTCTTTGTTCTGGCCGCCGGACTTGCAATAATTTGCGTGGGTTTATAATTCGTTTTAAGAAGTTTTTCTACCATTAGTTGGGCTTCTATTTCGCCTTTTTGGGCCAATTCACGGGCGAAATCAGTACCATCCATTGAATCTACATTGGCTTTGGCATGACGCATAAAAATAAGCTGTTTCATTTTGTCTTATTTACAAATTTTAAAAAATCAACTACGGGCAAATGGCGCAGTATCCAATGATTCGAACTCTTGATTTAAATATTTAAAATGGGCAGCCATGGCAATCATAGCAGCATTGTCTGTACAATATTGGAAGGCTGGAATATAAGTTTTCCAATTTTTCTTTATTCCAGTTGTCACAATCATTTCACGCAATTTACTATTTGCTGAAACACCACCTGCTAAAGCAATTTCTTTTATTTCGGTTTGATCCGATGCCAAAATAAGTTTTTTTAATAAATGCTTGATGATGGTATGTTGCATACTTGCGCAAAGATCGTTTAGGTTTTCTGCAATAAAATTGGGATTTATTTTTTCTTGTTTTTGAATAAAGTACAAGAAAGATGTTTTTAATCCACTGAAACTATAATCTAGCTGAGGTATTTGAGGTTGCGGAAATTGAAAGGCATCTGGATTTCCCTCTTGTGCGTATTTGTCAACCAAAGGTCCGCCAGGATAGGGTAATCCTAACATTTTAGCTGTTTTGTCAAAAGCTTCACCAGCTGCATCATCTATGGTTTTACCTAAAATTTCCGATTCAAAATAGGAATCCATCCGGGCAATTTGGGTATGTCCGCCACTAACAGTTAAACACAAAAAAGGAAAAGCTGGTATTGGCTGATCAATAAAATGTGCCAAAACATGGGCTTGCATATGGTGAATACCAATGAGCGGAATGTTTAAAGATTGTGCCAATGACTTTGCAAAACTGCTACCCACCATTAATGAACCAATTAATCCAGGGCCTTTGGTAAAGGCAATGGCAGATAGTTCTTTCAAATCAATATTTGCCTTTTTAAGTGCAACACTTACCACAGGTACAATATTTTGCTGGTGTGCCCTGCTGGCCAATTCAGGTACAACACCGCCATATAATTCATGTATTTGTTGCGAAGCCACTTCATTGGAAAGGATGTTTCCATTCTTTATAATGGCCGCAGCTGTATCATCACAGGAAGATTCAATAGCGAGAATTATAATATCTTTTTGCAATTTTGTAGGCACGGGCTTATTTATTATCTTTCGGGCAAAACTACGTTGCTAAAGAAGTTTATCAAAATATCTTATATATTATCTGCAAGCTTTTTGGGCTTGTTGATGTTGCTATACCTTATTTTTAACACCCATTCTTTTCAAAATTATTTAATTGGTCGTGCCACTAATTATGTTAACCAAACCTTTCACACCCGCATCAGTATTGGAGAAATAGACTATGATGGTTGGAGTTTTTTTAGTTTAAGGGAAGTGAATTTTGGCGACCAAAAAGGGGATACCACCTTTTATGCTGGTCGTTTACAATTTAATTTGGCAGGCCTAAAAATAGATTCAACCCATTTTACCCTAAACGACGTAGTTTTAGATGAAGGGCTATGTAAAATGACCACCTACAAAGATGGGACCTATAGTTTTGACGTAATAAATTTATTTATGGACCCGAACGATACCGTTTCGGACCCTAAAGCGCCACCATTTATTTTAGAATTCAGAAACCTAGAATGCATGGATACCCGATTTATGCTGGTAGACTCTACAGGAACATTTGAGCCCAAAGGATTTGATTACAACAGGATTTGCTTCAATGAGATTAATTTTAGGTCGAAATTATTTCAGATAATAGATGATTCATTGTCGTTTGACATACGCAATTTTAGTTGTAAAGAGCGCAGTGGTTTTGAAATTTTGCGCATGAAAGCAAATGCCACCATTTGCGAAAAAACCATTGAACTCAAGAACCTTGATATGGTTACTCCAAATAGCCATATCAAAAATTACTTTAGTTTGAATTCAAATTCCTATGATGATTATGGAGACTTCTTGGACAAGGTTAAGTTAAGTGCTGTATTTAACCAAAGTGAAGTTGACATAAAGGATATTGCTTATTTTGTTCCGTCATTTGATGTTTACCATTATAAGGCAAAAATTAGTGGGGTAGGTAAAGGACCTATTAGCAATTTGAATTTGAAAAATTTGGTTATAAGTTCTGGTAAAGAAACGCGTTTCGCAGGTGCTATTAAATTTAAAGGACTTCCCAATATAGACGAAACCTTTATGGATATTCAGGTGGATTATGCTTCCACAGTTAGAAGTGAATTAGAGAAAATTATCGATATGGAATTACCCCAGGAGGTAGGAGATATCGGGAAAATGGTTTACAGAGGGAATTATACCGGCTTCTATAATGATTTTGTAACTTATGGCACCCTAGAAACTGCTTTTGGTTCGGCCGAAACCGACTTAAACATGAAACTCAATGAGGAAACCATGTTAAGTGAATATTCTGGAAACCTTAAAATGAATGCCTTTCAAATGGGTACATATTTAAAAAATCCATCGCTTGGAATGGTTGATTTAACAGCACATTTAGATGGGAAGGGTTTTGATTTAAATTCAATCAATACGGCCTTTGAAGTAAAAGTTAATCAATTAGGCTACCAAAATTACAATTACCATAACCTCGATTTAAAAGGACAAATTAATAAAATGGATTTGAAATTAGATTTGGCCATTGCTGATTCTAATTTAGAAATGAATTCTGCCGTAAGGGTTGATTTGTCTAAGGCTTTTAGTCATATAGTTTTAAATGGGCAAGTCGAAAATGCAAATTTAAATGCACTCCATTTGCATGATGATAAAATTGAACTTGGAACCGACTTTAATGCAGATTATTATTTTAAAGATTTGAATGACCATTATGGTACAATGGAAATTTCGGATTTTCATTACGAAAAAGCCGGTTTTTCTTACCGTATTAATCAATTGAAATTGGAGTCTGAAAATGATGAGGAAGAGTCAATTGAAATTAATGGTGACTTTATAAGAGGTAAATTGAAAGGTCAAATTGACCTTGCTAATTTGTATGGTGAATTAAAATATTGGTCATTAAACCTTGGTAAAAGCTACTTTAAGCCAACCCATGTTAAAAACCATTTGCAACAATTTGATTTAGATTTAACAGTTTTGTCTACTGCTATTATTTCACCATTGTTTTTTCCTGGTTTGAATGCTACCAATGTAAATATTGAAGCAAGTGTAAATAGTAAAAATGAATCGTATAATGTAGCAGGGTATATAGGAAATGTTAACTATGATGGATGGCATTTGGCGCAAACCACTTTTAAATTAGAGGAATCTGAAAGTGAAAAAGCCAGTCTTTTATTTGGCTTTAAAAGTATTGGTAAACTTGATACTTTGATTATAGGTGATTTTGCGTTGAAAGCAGATGCCCAGGTTGATAAATGGAGTTTACAATACCAGATTTTAGATAGTTTGAGTATAGTTCATGGCATGTTTGCACACGATATTTTATTTGAAAATAATTCCTTCTGGCTTAATTACCAGAATTCTTGGGTTCAATCTGGTTTGTCGAAATGGAATATTGATGAAGGAAAATCGGTTCAGCTTAATGATGAAAAAATTGTATTTAAGGGCTTTCATTTAGAAAATGGCAAGCAGCAAATAACTTTGGATGGTTATTACCCATTTGTTGGTCGTAATAAAAACATAAGTGCAAAAATTGAACAACTCGATTTAAACACCATAAACCAATTTGTAAAAGGTGTAGATGTGAATTTGGGTGGCCAGGCAAATGGCTATTTGGTTTATGAAAATGTAGGTAATAGAGATGTAGTAATTGCAAATATTAATGCAGCTAATCTTTCTCTCGACAATGATACATTGGGAGATTTTGCACTTAAGATTGGTTACAGAGAAAAGGAGGAGGATTTATTAATTGATTTCAATTCTGTGAAGGGAAAACTCAATAATTTAAAAGGTTCTGGCGATTATGACATTGCTAAAAAATACCTCAATTTGAATATTGATTTTAATAAATCTCAAATTAACGCCTTTCAAGCTTTTGTGAAAGATTATGTTAAACTTTATACTGGAGAAGCCAGTTTAAATGCCCAATTAAGAGGACCTCTGGATGATTTGGTTTTAAATGGGCAGTTAAAAATTAGTGAGGTGAACTTTAAAGTAGATTACCTACAAACTAAATATGCTGTAAAAGAGGCCTTGCTCAATTTTGATGGCGATCAAATTAAAATAGTTCCATTTCTAATGAATGATGCCTTTAACCAAACGGCAAAAGTTAGCGGTCAAATGAGTCATAAAGGGTTTAGCGACTTAAAATACACCATTCAAATTGATGATTTTAAATCATTTCAAGTGCTTAACACGCAATCTAAAGACAATGATTTGTTTTTTGGTTCCGCATTTGCAAGTGGTTCGTTTACCATAAAAGGAACAAGTAACGATATAGCCATGTATGTTAACGCAAGTTCTGAAAAAGGCACCAAGGTTGTTATTAATCCATTTGGTGCAAGTTCAGAAACGGGCGAATCATATATTCATTTTGTAAATTATGATACCCTTCAAACCTATTCTGGAAAAGGTTTGGGCAGCAATTTTGGTATAGGTGTTTATCTTAATTTAAATGTTCGACCCAATGCCGAAGTTCAGGTAGTATTTGACGCCAAATCTGATGACAGAATCAAGGCGAAAGGATTTTCAAAATTGCGCATGGAATATTTGCCTGATGGAAACTTTTTCATGTATGGCGATTATGAATTAACAGAAGGCGAATACCGATTCAGTGCCCTAAATGTGGTGGCCAAGAAATTTGATTTGAAAGCTGGTTCTAAAATTAGTTGGACAGGTGATCCATTGGGTGGCAAAATGAGTATCTCAGGTATATATAAATTAAAAACCACCATTAGTCCAATTGTTAATATGGTGGCTTATCCCGATCCAAATGTACGTGTGCCAGTTGAATGTATAATCAATATTAAGGGAATAGTAGAAAAGCCAGAATTTGCCTTTGATTTAAATTTTCCAGACCTCTCAAATAATGTAACGGGTACCGCTGCTGCAGAGCTAAATTCTGTGGTAAGTAATTTTAGGAGAGATCCTGAAATGATGAACCAACAAATGTTATTTTTATTAATATCTGGAGGATTTGTGCCTATTTCAAATTCAAATAATACTGCCACCAATACCATAGGAAACCAAACGGTATCTGATCTCTTGAGCAAGCAAGCTGCTGGATTAATTGGTAAGGCCATTCCTAATTTTGATGTAAGTGTAGATTTGTTAAATGCCTCTGATCCTACAAAAAGTAGAACCGTTTTACTTTCTGCTTCAAAACGTTTTATGGATAATAGGTTAGAGGTGCAAACCAGTTATGCAATAGACCAAACACAAACCAATGTGGCGGTTATATATAGCCTAAAGAAGAACAGTACCACAAAAGTGAAATTCTTCAATAAAACAGGCTTTGATGCTTTGTATAATAGAAATATTACCACCTCCGGAACGGGTTTGTTCTATAGAAAAGAGTTTAATTCCTTCTCAGATTTATTTAATAAATCAAGTATTACCAATTATTAATTGTAAAGAAAATATATGATCCCTTCAGTAGATTTAAGAGACTTTTTAAGCGGCGATCCAATTAAAAAGAACAATTTTGTTCAAGCCCTTGGGAAAGCCTATTCAGAAATTGGATTTGTTTCCGTTAAAGGTCATTTGTTAGAAGATGATGTGAGTCAGGCTCTCTATTGGCAATGTCAGTCTTTTTTTGGATTGAGCGACGAGGAGAAGAAAGCTTATGAAATACCAGGATTAGCTGGACAACGCGGTTATACAAGCTTTGGCAGAGAACATGCCAAGGGTAAAAACGAAGGAGATTTGAAAGAGTTTTGGCATTTTGGACAACAAGTAGTAGGAGAGGATCCTATAAAGAACGAATATCCAGAAAATGTTTTTGTTCAACAATTGCCTGCTTTCAACGAAAATGGTTTAAAGGCCTACCAACAATTAGAAGAAACAGGCAAATACATGCTACGTGCAATTGCTTTATTTTTAAATATTGATGAGCACTATTTTGATGCCAATATTTTGAATGGCAACAGTATTTTACGCCCAATTCATTATCCTCCTATAACCTCTGAACCTCAAAGTGCAGTGAGGGCTGCCGAGCATGAAGATATTAATTTAATAACTTTATTAATGGGGGCTAGTGCCGAAGGTTTAGAAGTACTTACCAAACAGAATGAATGGGTTGGAATTACTGCATTACCCGATCAATTAGTGGTAAACGTTGGAGATATGTTACAGCGCTTAACCAACAATGTATTAAAAAGCACAACGCATCGTGTGGTAAATCCGCCACGAGAAAAATGGAATACCTCCCGGTATTCAATTCCTTTTTTCTTACATCCAAGAAGTGAAATGCGTTTAGATTGTCTTCCAGGTTGTGTTTCAGAAAACAACCCAATAGCTTATGCACCTATATCTGCCGGCGATTACCTTATAGAGCGTTTACAAGAAATAGGATTGAAATAGAGCCAATGAATTTGAACAGCTATAAAAATAAAATTGCAGGCTGGAATGCCACCTATTTTCAATATGGAATTCACTTGTTTTTCTTTTTGGTCTTTAGTGCAATTTCATTTTTAAACCATTATTTCTTTCGTTCTGCTGCTTTAGATTATGGCTTGTCTAATCAGGCGCTCTATCAATTTGCGCATTTTAAACCTGCCATTACAAGTATGTTGCTCAGCTATGAGTCTGCGCCTTATTTAAGTTGTCATTTGAGTTTTTGGGTGCCATTATTGTCACCATTTTACTGGATTTTTGGCTCTTATACTTTACTTATTTTTCAAAATTTAGCCCTAGTTTTTGCAGGGTTTGGCTTGGTAAAACTTGGCAAGTATTTTAATATTTCAGCTTGGTTGCTTTGTTTGGTACTCATACAATTTTATGCAAGTTTTGCCATTTATGGCGCTATTTCATTTGATTACCACGACAATGTGGTAGGAGCCTGTTTTTTGCCTTGGTTGTTTTATTTTTTCTTGAAAGGTAATTGGAAATTAACGGCACTGTGTTTTTTTGCAGTACTTATTTCAAAAGAAAACATGGCCATCCTTTTAGGATTTATTAGTTTGGCATTTCTTACATTAAAACCAAGGCCATCCTTTAAAAGTTATTTGTTACCAATAGGTTTCTTTTTGGTCGCTCTGCTGTGGTTTATGGTTTCCAGTTTCATTATCATTCCTTCCTTAAATAACACGGGTACCTTCGATCAAATTGGTCGTTATTCTCATTTAGGTTCGAACCTACAAGAAATTATAAGCTATATTTTTACGCATCCTGTAAAAATGTTTAGAATGTTTTTTGAAAGTCATATTCAGCCAGATCCTGATGAAAAAGTAAAAATGGAATTCTTGAAAGTTCTTTTTATTTCTGGTGGTATTGCATTGATTCGTAAGCCCGCATTTTTATGGATGGCATTACCCATTTTTATTCAAAAATTATGGAACAAAGAATTGGGCTTTTGGGGCTTGAGTTACCATTACCAAATAGAATTGGCGCCAATAATTTCGTTGGCAATACTTTTTTGGATAAGAGATATAAAGGCCATTCGATTCCAATTTTACTTGCTTTTATTTTTAGGTGTATCAACGGTGATGATTACCCTAAGAAAAATGGAACATAAATATTGTGAGTCGAAACCAGTAAATGAAAACTTGTTTTTAAAAGCACATTATCAGGCTTCATTTGACCTAGATAAGGTTAAACAAGGCCTAAAAACTATTCCTGAAGATGCCGCCATTTGCGCGCAGGCAAATTTATTGCCCCATTTGGCAACGCGCGATAAAGCCTATCATTTCCCTATATTAAGAGATGCCAATTACCTGCTAGTTTTAGAACCAGGTATGAATTGTTATCCATTAAGTGAAACGGAAGCCAGGACTTTACTAGACACTATGCGTCTTGGCAAAGAATGGAAGGAAGACAGTACTTATTTACCGCTTAGGATTTTTAAGAAGTAGCTTTAGCTTCCTCTAAATGGAAACGTACCAAATCTTCTAATGGCGATTTGATTACACGACCCATGTGCATATCGTAACTTAAGGCAACTTCTTCCAAAATATCTTTAAACACAAATCCTACCGAACCAACGCAATTGAAGGAGTAGTCTTTGTAATCGGGATATTTACTCACCAAGTTTTTGAAGAAATCTCTGAAAGAATCTCTTACTTTATTTCTGATATAAGGATGGGTAACAAACTCATCTGCAAACTTACAAAAGCTCGCTAAATAACGGTTAGGGAATTGTGTTGTATAGAGAGTAGAGAAAATCTGTTCATTGTCTTGTATTTGAAAACGCTCTTTGAAACGAGCTTGCAATGGTGCTTCAAGCCTGCCACGCATAAAATCACGCACAATTTTCTTACCTATATAACTTCCACTTCCTTCATCTCCTAATAAATAGCCTAATGAATCTATGTTCATAGAAACATCAATGCCATCATACAAACAAGTATTACAACCTGTACCTAAAATAGCAGCAAAACCTTTTTCCTTGCCTAACAAGGCACGCGCAGTAGCCAATAAATCATGATCTACAGCAATTACAGCTGCTTTAGGAAAACTTCTTACCAATGCTTTTCTTACTATATCTTTCTTCTCTGGCGTTGAACAACCCGCACCATAAAAATATACTTCAGTAACAATATTGGCATCTAAATCTTTGAGTAAATTCTCAGATAAAGAATAATAAATTGCCTCCGTATCTATAAAATATGGATTAAACCCTATGGTATGAAATATCTTGTTAGTTGTGCCATTTTTGTCTGTTAAGCACCAATCTGTTTTGGTTGAACCACTGTCTGCAATGAGGTACATATTCTTGTTTTCTTATACTTACGAGATTATTAAAAACATTGGAATAATGCAACAATTACTTTTAAATTCCGTTATTGGGAAGATAAGTTAGTGAAAGGTTTAATATGTTTGTGATATAAAAAACACGCTTTCAAACGCTTATAAAAACGCTTTGGGATTATAGCTTTCAAGGCGTATTATTGGACAACAATCGATTTTAGACGAATGAATTTTTCAGGAGCTGTTAAGAGTAAATTGCCACATGTTGGAACCACCATTTTTTCGGTGATGACCGCCCATGCCAACGAAAACCAAGCAATAAATTTAGCGCAAGGTTTTCCTGATTTCTCTTGTTCTCCTAAATTGATTGAATTGGTTAACCATTACATGGAAAAGGGTTTTAACCAATATGCGCCAATGCCAGGAATTATTTCCTTGCGCGAAAAAATTGCTGCCAAAACGGAAGCTTTGTACGGTGCTCAATACAATCCAGATACAGAAATAACCATAGTACCCGGTGGTACACATGCTATTTACGCGGCAGTTAGTGCTGTAGTTCGTGAAGGTGATGAGGTAGTAGTTATTGAACCTTGCTACGATAGTTACGTTCCTGCAATTCAATTAAATGGTGGGAGAGCGGTGTTTTATGAAATGAAATACCCTGATTATTCAATTGATTGGAACGAGGTTAAGAAATTAATCAACTTCAAAACCAGGATGATTATGATCAATACGCCTCATAATCCTACTGGTACCATTTTGAACGATAAAGATATGCTGCAATTGCAGAAGATATTGGATAATACAGATGTGGTTGTTTTAAGTGATGAGGTTTATGAGCACATTATTTTTGACCACAATGAACACCAAAGTGTAGCAAGGTTTCCGAAATTGGCAGAGAGAAGCATTATTATTTCTTCTTTTGGCAAAACCTACCATACTACTGGCTGGAAAATGGGATACGTTTTAGCGCCAGAAAATTTAACCAGAGAATTCAGAAAAGTTCACCAATTTATGGCCTTTAGTGCCAATACACCCATTCAGTATGCACTTGCAGATTTTATTGATGATGCAGATGCCTACCTTCAACTAAATCAATTTTATGAAGACAAAAGGAATTATTTTCAAAAGCTCATTAAGGGGTCAAACTTTAAGCTATTGCCGTGCAAGGGTTCATATTTTCAAATGCTCAACTATGCGAAGATTACGCAAGAGCGCGACCTTGACTTTGCCGTGCGTTTAACCAAGGAGCACAAAGTTGCCAGTATACCAACCTCCGTTTTTTACCACAAAAAAAACGATAACAATGTATTGCGTTTTTGTTTTGCTAAAAACAATGAAACCCTAGAGAAAGCTGCAGAACGCCTAATGCGCGTCTGACTTTAAACACCCTATTTTTGCTGACATTAATCATTTTGTTTTGTGATTAAGGTCAAAGGATTCACTTGCTAGTTGAAATACTTTTGTTGTGCCGTTATGGCAATGAAAGGACAGCAAAATGACAAGTGAATTAACCGTTGCCGCATTTATGACCCCAAAAGTTATTGTTGCAGGTATGCACAATAAATTAAGTGAGGTGATGCATTTTTTTGCAACGCACAAAATTCAACATTTACCTGTAACCAACCATGATGAATTAGT
>CANFSD010000017.1 GCA_947449515.1 Bacteroidota bacterium | reverse complement strand
TGGCAAATAAATCCCATAAAAGAGTAAAACTTTTATAACTTCGTTGTAAGCAGTATGGAAAAATTAAAGTTTTTTGTTGAGAAAAAAGTATTTGGCGTATGTAGCTATTTGGGCGACCGATTTGGTATTTCGTCGAGTAAAATTAGACTTTATTTTATTTATACATCCTTTATTACCATGGGCTCACCCCTCATTATTTATTTAATAATGGCATTTTGGATCAATATAAAAAAATACATTAAACCAAAAAGGAATACCCTTTGGGAGATTTAATTTAAAATAGCCTTGAACCGAGCCAGAATTATTTTTATTGCACTTAGTTTTTACATTTTTATTGCCTTCTCTTGGTGGACTTTTGCGCACTATAAAAACAGTAAAATTATTTATACCCAGCAAAAAGATGTTTTAGAAATGAGTTGCTATAAAGCAAGCTTTGATTTGCAAGGAGCGGTGGACCAAGAATTGTTTTACGATACCCTTGGATTACGTACATTTTTTAACGCTAATTATCCAGAATTAGAAGTCGTTTTTTTAGACAAATACAATCCATTAAATAATTTTATGGTAAGGCCAAGTCTTGAGCGTTATCAAGCACTTGAAGAAACCTACCAACGCAAACTGGTGATGTATATTGCAGAAGGTGGCGTAATGATTTTGTTGCTATTTTGGGGAATGGTAGTTATCTATAGAAGCTTTAAAAAAGAATTATTTTTAAAGAAATTACAGGCCAATTTTTTGCTTTCTATTACGCATGAATTAAAGACGCCTTTAACGGCCATGAAACTATATATGGAAACCCTGTTGAAGCGACAAATTAGTGCCGAACAAACAAAAACCATTATAGAAAATTCACTGAATGAAACATTACGCTTACAAGAACAGGTTGAAAAGCTTCTTTTATCGGCACAATTGGACAGTGAAAAATATGAAATTCAAAAACAAAGCATCAATTTTAGCGAATTGCTAAGTGAGCTTGTCGTGAATTTTAACAAGCCTCGACCCGAAGCAGAGGCCATAAAAACACTTATTCAAGAGCAAGTATTTATCCAAGCCGATGCAATGGCCATTGAAATGGTGGTAAATAATTTAATTTCAAATGCCTTAAAATATGGTGGCAAAGAAGTTGGAATTAAAGTATGTTTGGAACAGAATGAAAATGAAGCAATACTTTCTATAGCTGATGAAGGCCCTGGAATTAGTGAAGAAGACAAGAAATTACTGTTTAAAAAGTTCTATAGAATTGGCGATGAAAATACCCGTAAAACAAAAGGCACAGGTTTAGGGTTATTCATAGTGAAACACTTAGTTGATTTACACCAAGGGAAAATTGCGGTGAAAAACAACAAGCCAAAAGGTACTATTTTTGAAATTAAACTAAAAACTGATGCAGACTAGAATATTATTGGTAGAAGATGAAGTGCATTTGCAGCATGCCATCAAATTGAACCTAGAATTGGAAGGACATCAAGTTCAGATTTCTGGAACAGGTACAGACGCTATTAAAACCTTTAGAGAACAAAAATTTGATCTCGTAATTTTGGACATTATGCTCCCAGAAATGGATGGCCTAATGGTATGTGAAAACATACGTATGTACGACCAAAATATCCCTGTTTTATTTCTTTCGGCCAAGAATACACCGGCAGATAGAATTGCAGGCCTAAAAAAGGGGGCAGACGATTATTTAACAAAGCCTTTTGAGCTTGAAGAATTGATATTGAGAATTAATAAACTCATTGAGCGAAGTAGACAAATTAAAACCAGCAACGAGAGTAAAGTACCCAAATTATTTCACTTTGGTAACAATTGGATAAACTTTGAAAGCCATGAAGCCATGGGCATTGCAGGCAAATTTGAATTAACCAAAAAAGAGTTGATGTTAATGCGTTTATTGATTGAAAATAAAAATCAAGTAGTAAGCAGAGAACATATTTTAAAAGTAGTTTGGGATTATACCGTAATACCAAATACGCGCACCATAGACAACTTTGTTTTGGCCTTAAGAAAGTACTTTGAAGAAGATCCAAAAATGCCCAATTACATACAATCTGCGCGCGGAATTGGATACAAGTTTACGCTTATAGAAAATTAGAAAATCAGCGGATTTTCCAGCTTATTTTTGCTGCAATTCTTTCTTTAGAAAGCGAGCGGTATGGCTTTCTTTCACCTTTGCAATTTCTTCTGGGGTTCCTACGGCTATAACTTTTCCGCCATGTTTGCCACCTTCAGGACCAATATCAATAATATAATCGGCAACTTTTACCATGTCTAAATTGTGCTCTATTACCAGTACTGTATTTCCCTTGTCGACAAGTTTTTGCAAAACACCTAAGAGTACATTTACATCTTCAAAATGCAAACCCGTTGTAGGTTCATCCAAAATGTAAAAAGTATTTCCCGTATCGCGTTTGCTCAGTTCTGTTGCCAACTTAACACGCTGTGCCTCGCCCCCACTAAGGGTTGTGCTTTGTTGGCCTAAGGTAATATAACCTAAGCCTACATCGTGCAATGCTTCTATTTTTCTTAAAATTTGGGGTGTGTTTTCAAAGAAATGAACAGCATCTTCAATAGGCATATTTAATACATCATTGATGCTTTTTCCTTTGAACCTAACCTCTAAAGTTTCGCGGTTGTATCGTTTACCATTGCAGGACTCACATTTTACATATACATCGGGTAGAAAGTTCATTTCAATGCTGCGCATCCCAGCACCTTGGCAGGTTTCGCAACGACCACCTTTTACATTAAAAGAGAACCTACCTGGCTTATAGCCCCTTATTTTTGCTTCTGGTAAATTGGCAAATAAATTTCGGATGTCGCCAAAAACTTCTACATAAGTTGCAGGATTACTTCTTGGAGTTCTACCAATTGGTGATTGATCAATTTCAATTACTTTATCTATATGTTCTAATCCTTTAATTTCTTTGTATACAAGCGGCTTTTGGTGCGAACCATAAAAATGTTGGCGAAGAATTGGATACAGGGTTTCATTGATCAAAGAAGATTTTCCACTGCCACTTACGCCTGTTACACAGATAAATTTCCCGAGTGGAAATTGCACATCAATATTCTTAAGGTTATTGCCGTTAGCACCTTTAATAGAAAGGGTTTTACCGTTTCCTTTTCGTCTTTCATTGGGTATTTCAATTTGCTTGGTTCCATTTAAATATTGGGCAGTAATTGAATTAGAATTTAGGATGTCTTGCATGGTTCCTTGGGCGGCAATATGACCACCATGAAGACCAGCACCATAACCAATATCTAAGATAAAGTCACTTTCTTCCATCATGTCTTTATCATGTTCTACCACAATAACGCTGTTACCTAAATCGCGCAAAGCTTTCAAGGAATCAATCAGCCTATTGTTATCACGTTGATGCAAGCCAATACTTGGTTCGTCCAAAATATATAAAACACCCACCAATTGCGAACCAATTTGTGTAGCCAAACGAATACGCTGCGCCTCGCCCCCACTAAGGGTTTTGGCTGGTGAATTTAAACTCAAATAATCTATTCCAACTCCCCTTAAGAAATCAATTCTATTTCTAATTTCTTTTAATATTTCAACGGCAATTATTTGTTGTTTTTCGTCTAATAGTTTTTCTACGTTTTGAAACCAATCACCCAAAGTACCTATTTCCATTCCGGCCAAATCTGCAATATTTTTATCGCCTATTTTATACTGAAGTGCTTCCTTTTTTAGACGTGCACCATGGCATTCTGGGCAAGGTTGAATTTCCATAAATTCTTCAGCCCATTTGTAGATAGAATCGTAACTTTTTTCGTGGTAATGCCGTGTAATAATATTTACCAATCCTTCCCAACTGCTATTGTAATTTTGGGTATAACCACTGCTGTATTGAAAGGGAACAATTAAGGCCTCATCATCACCATACAAAATGGCTTGAAGGGCTTCTTTTGAAAACTTTTCAATGGGGTCGGCAAAAGAAAATTTATAGCGTTTGCCTAATTCACGTAATTGCAGGAAAGTCCAATTTTCTCGGGCCTCTCCAAGCGGCGCAAAGCCACCTTTATTGATACTTAATTTTCTATCGGGTATTATTGTTTTCTCGTCAATAATACTCTTTACACCTAAGCCATCGCACACCGTACATGCGCCATAAGGAGAGTTAAATGAAAAAGTATTTGGCTGCGGTTCATCATAACTAATACCGCTAATTGGATCCATTAAAAACTTACTGTAATGATGAATTTGGTTGCTGCTATTGTCCAACAAAACCAAAGTTCCTTTTCCAATTTTAAGGGCACTTTTTACGCTTTCAGAAATACGGAACCTAGCTCCTTTGGAAGATTCAATCCTATCAATCAACACTTCAATATCATGGATCTTATATCTATCTGCCTGCATTTTAGGCGTTATATCAAGCAATTCACCATCTAAACGCACTTTCGTATACCCTTGCTTCCTAATTTGCTCAAAAAGCTCACGGTAATGCCCTTTTCTGCCTTTTACCAGAGGTGCAAGAATAGAAATTTTCTGGTTTTCAAATTTATTGATGATAGAAGAAATGATTTGCTCCTCAGAAAATTTAACCATCTTTTCTCCGCTAATATAGCTATAGGCATCTGCAGCGCGGGCGTATAACAAGCGAAGGAAATCATATATTTCTGTAATGGTACCTACCGTAGAGCGCGGGTTTTTGTTAACTGTTTTTTGTTCAATGGCGATAACAGGAGATAGTCCATTAATTTTATCTACATCTGGGCGCTCCATATTTCCAATAAATTGGCGGGCATAGGCGGAGAAGCTCTCCATATAGCGCCTTTGGCCTTCTGCAAAAATGGTATCAAAGGCAAGTGATGATTTTCCACTCCCACTTAAACCGGTAATGGTAACCAATTTATTTCGAGGGATAATTACATCAATATTTTTAAGATTGTGCTCCCTGGCACCAAGAATCTCTATGACATCATCTGCAGCAGCAACAAGATTTTCAATGCTTGAAATGGCTTTTGAAGGCTTTTCCTTTTTGCTTTCTTTGATAGGTTTACTTGAATCTTCGGTAATTTTAGTCTTTTTGGCCATGGTAATCTCTTAGCAAAGAAACAAAGAATGAAAGGTTTTGTTGCGAAGAAAATTGACTATTTTTTTATTGTGCTAAAATGAAGCTTCAATTTACTAGATATATGACATCATTTTATAAACTGCAATTCCGATACATTCTTTAAACAAGAGCGTCCAATTTTCTAATGCGCCAGCACTTGGCACAAGGGTGTTTAAGAGAGTGTCTTTGCCACGAATACTGCGCAAATCGGTTGCATAGGAATCACAATGAATTCCAGCCTTTTCGTAACAAGCCAAGGCACGTTTCATATGAAAACCAGCAGTAATTAAAAGGAACTTTTTATTGGCGTAAGTAGGGTACATTGTTTTTAAAATATTTTGGGTAAACACAGCGTTTTCGAAGGTGTTCATGGCTTTGTTCTCAACAATAATGCAAGAATCAGGAATACCACATTTTAACAAAAAAAGCCTACCCATATCAGCTTCAGGCAAATACGCAGAAAAAACAGTGTCTGCCCCAGCAGAATAAATGATTTTATTTGACACGCCGCGCTTAAATAAATCAATTGCTTGCATCATTCTGTCATTTCCATCAGAAAAGTTAACACGTACCTCTTCCTGTATGGTATATGTACTGATAAAACCGCCAGGAAGCAATAGCGCATCGTATTTTTGATTATCATTAATAATTTTGGGAGGCTCCTCATACCATCGCATCACATGCATGGATAAAAACGGATTGGTTAATACCAATATTAAGCCAAATGCCCAATAAAAATAGGTTTTGATTTTGGTAAGTAAATAAAGAAGAAAAAGTACCATGATAACACTCATTGGTGCCACTAATGCAAAGAGTACTTTAGATAAAAAATAAAACATCTTACTTGAATAAATAATGATAATAAATGATGCTGCAAAGCATGCCGAAAAATAATATTTCTTTAAAAATTTTCCGTTTAGAACGAATAAAATAATTCGCCATAATTACAGATAAAGGGATGGCCAAAAACGCCAAACCGTATATATAGCCTTGGTTTTCGGCTAGAACAGAAATGATACCAAACAAGAGGAGCACTAATAAAATTAACTGAACACGACGTGTCTTCACCTTGTTTTTAAAAAAGTTACTTTGTAAAGTCAAGGCAGAAAGTGCGAAAACTGGAGCAATAAAAAACCAAATGATTCCCTCAATATAAGTCATCCCAATTGGATGGAAATAGCTCTTAGTAAAGGAGAATTCAAACGAATGGAGGAAATCGTTTAAATGATCTGTTAAATAAAAAATTACTCCTAAAAAATAGGCAGGCACAATAATGCCAAAAATAGCCACCAACCAATAACGCAAATTGAATGAAGTCATATAGAGCACACTCAATAAAATAAATGGCAGGTATACAATCATGTCGTAATCAATGAGCAAGCCCAAACCCAACAATATGCCTGAATCGAATACCAAAAATAAGGGTTGTGACGACTCGTATAAATAACACAACCTATTAAACATTAAAATTACAAAAGTGGCAGAAATTAATTGCGGACTCAACTGCAATTGACTTAAATAAATACTGTTGAGTAATACGTAAAACAAGCCTGGCAACACGCTATTTTTATATAAAATATCATGCGAACTGCTGATATAGTTTATGAGTAAAGCCTGCACCAATAAGAGACTAGTAGCCAAAACTTGATTCTGATAAGAAAACAATTGATGTTCCTTTAACCAATCAAAAATTACTTGGGCAAAGGGGGTATGCAATTCTACTTCAACAGGCACAGGTACAAAAAATGTTGCCAATCGAATGAGAATGGTAAATAATACCAAACCTATTATTGAAAAAAGTGTATTTGATCTAAAAAATTCTAACACAAATATTGGCTTAAAAAGTTATACGCATAAGGGTGAATTGTTTGTCTCTAATGGTAGAACAAAGCAAGGTATTAGGACCAGTTTGCTTGCAATCACTTGGCACCAAGGCCACGCTAAAATTGCTCGATTTTACTGCAATTTTTTCATCTGTTTTACCTTGGTAGTTTACAGAATGGGCATTGATGTTTCCGTCTTTGTCTAATTCAGAATTATACAATACATAAATATTATCTTGGGTGGCCAGGGTAGCAATTCCAGATATATATCCACCATCACCAATACTACTTTGGCGTTTCCTAAGCAAATCGCCAAAATGAATACTACCTTCTTTGTTAATGGATAATAAGCCTACCTCGTCGTAATTATAAGTAACCCTAACACCTTCTTGTGGCATGTTATTGATATAATAATTGAATCGCTGCTCTACCCTTGTGTATTTTTCTGCAAGTAAAAACAAACCACCATCACTCCTTGGGAGCACTTTTCTGATATAAAAATTTCTTAAATCGGGATTTTTAATTTCAACCTTTCCGCCCGTTATTTTTTGAATGATATTGGCATCTAAAATACTAGCAAATTTTTCATCTGTGCTCCTTTTAGAAATACTGAAACGTTCCATAAAATAGCCATTTACAGAAGTTTGATTTCCTTCAGAATAAAAGCCAACCACACTCACTGTTTGGTTAAAATTATTGACGCACATTCCTAACTCTTCAATAAATAAATTTTCATTACCCAATTCATAGGCCAACATTTTGTCTTCTGAAGGATAATAGGCATAGAGAAAAAAATCCCTGTTGTCTATTTTACTTATAGTTTTCTTGGAGGGAAAATCTATTAAAACGAAGGCATTTCCGGTATTGTCTATTTCAAAATTGGTAATGAAAACATCTTCTACCTGCTCGTTTAGGGTAAACTGTTTGCCAAATTGTTGTTGTACAAATTCATTGTAAGCAAATAAATTTAATTTACAATCACCATTGGCTGCGCTTTTGGTTAAAAACTGAATCAACACTTGCTTTTTATTGGCGCTGGTTTTAATTTGAATTTTTCGTTTTTCAACAAACAACGCAGCAGGGAAACTACAGATAACATTAGGCATTCCAGCCGCTTTCAAGTTTGCATCTACCTTTTGGTCTAATATATCAATATTGCCGGTTTGGGTATTTTTTGCACTGATAAAAATATGGAGCTCATTATTTACCAACAAAACCCTTTCAATATTTCCATTGATGGTAATGGGAGCTGGAACACTTAATTCGAGTGCCAAATTACTTTTATACTTTTCAAGAATGACATCCGATGAAAAATCAGTATTTCTTGCACGCAACACAAATATGCCTGCAGGGCTCTCTCCAACCAACTGCGAGAACAAATTTTTCTGTTTAATTTTTTGCGGATTTCCCCATTCCACAGTTTGTCCAAAGGCTGTTTGGCCCAAATGAAAAAACAGAAAAATAAAAATCGCTCTAAATGCCATTAATTTGCAGAAATATTCTAAAAAGCGAAGATACTTTTTCCACGCTATTTTAGAACACAAAAAATACATGGGTCGCGTTAAATCATTTGATACAGCAAAAAAAAAGGAAGAAGCCGTTTTGGTTGGGGTAATTAACCGCGATCAAAGGCCAGAACAGGCGGAAGAGTATTTGGAAGAATTGGCATTTTTGGCCCATACGGCTGGTGCCATAGTTAAAAAACAATTTCAACAACGCCTTAATTTCCCTAATCCTAGAACTTTTATTGGAGAAGGAAAATTGGAAGAAATTGAAGAATATGTTAGCGCTAACCAAATAGACATTGTTATTTTCGACGATGAATTAAGTCCTTCCCAACTAAGAAATTTAGAGAAAGTACTTAAATGTAAAATCTTGGATCGTAGCAATTTAATCCTAGATATTTTTGCAAGTAGGGCCCAAAGTGCACAGGCAAAATACCAAGTTGAATTGGCACAAGCACAATATTTACTGCCACGCCTTACCCGGATGTGGACCCATTTAACCAAGCAAAAAGGGGGTATTGGGATGAAAGGGCCTGGGGAAACAGAAATTGAAACAGATAGACGTTTGTTGCGCGAGAAAATTAGCAAACTCAAAGAGCGCCTAGATACCATTGACAAACAGGCTGCTACCCAAAGAAGAAACAGGGATAATAAAGCGCGTGTGTCTTTGGTTGGTTATACCAATGTGGGTAAATCTACCATTATGAATTTAATTGCAAAAAGTGAAGTTTTTGCCGAAGACAAGCTTTTTGCCACCTTAGACAGTACGGTTCGTAAAGTTGATTTGCCAGATGCCTCCTTCCTATTGAGTGATACCGTTGGTTTTATTCGCAAGTTGCCACATCAATTGGTAGAATGCTTTAAGTCAACCTTAGATGAAATTCGCGAAGCGGATATTTTATTACACGTGGTAGATGTGAGTCATCCATCCTTTGAAAACCATATTCATGTAGTGAATGAAACCTTGAAAGAAATTGGCGCACTTAATAAACAGGTAATTTTAGTGTTTAATAAAATTGATAAATTAACTGAGCCATTTATTTTAGGTGATGAAACACTAGAAAGCAAACAAGCCTATATAGAACAACTCAAAACATCTTGGATGGCCAAAGAGAATTATCCTGCCATATTTATTTCGGCACATAAGAAAATAAATACCGAAGAGCTGCGAGATAAAATTTGTGAAACAGTTATTAATGTTCAAAAAACACTAAAAACTAAAAGCTTTTAAGTACAAAAAAAAGCCCCATTTTTTCAAATGGGGCTTTTTTTATTTCAATGGTTCGAACCGCAAACACTGCGATTTATAGAGATTCTTTGATAATATTAAGGTAATAACCTCAATATTACTGTTGGCTTTTCCAACAATTTCTTGGGTGGTTTTATCGCCGTCCTTTTTAACTGCATAAACAATATTTTCTTTCCAAGTATAATAATTAGAACCCACGGTAACAATGGTTATTGACCCTTTACCACGGAAAGTAAAACCTAACTCTTCAGTTTCAAAACTATTACCGCTTGGATACATCACTTTTGTGCTAAACATATCTGATTTATCTACACTGGTTTTGGTAATACGACAAGGGCAAACACCAAAAATTTGACGCTCTGCCACACGGTCTGTAACTATATTTTTAATTTTCCAAACCCCATTTTCATTTACCATTGAATGGCTTGAATAGGCTTTAACCTCAGCCACCAAGGTGGTATCTTGGTAATAACTTAAATCTATAACTGCCGAAATATTTGCCAAATGAGACAATGTTTGGTTAAAAGTAACAGAAATTATTTTTCTGTCTGCGCGCAATTTGCTATCACGTGTTCCTTTGATATCCTTTAACAAATCGTCTGCTGAACCTCTAAGTGTTTGTACTTTTCCATCCACCGTTTCAGAGTTTCTAATAAAAATAAAATCCGAGCTAAAATATTTGCTTAACGACTCCAAATTGGGATTAGATGAAGTATAATAGGCATTCCAATTGGTATAAAATGCGTTTAACACTTGGGTGGCCGTCATTTCTTCCACAGCTGGTTTCTGGTTTTGAGCCAATACACCAAAGCTAATAATGCCAAAAGCCAAAGCCATAAATATTGATTTTTTCATGCGAATAAGGTTGGTTTACAATTTTAGGGTAGCAAGATGAAGAATTGTGCATGAAATTCAAAACAAAAATGTTAAACTCGGAAAACTTATTGCCCCAAATTGGGTGAACTGCCATAATTAATTATTTTCGCAACACTACATCCCATGAATGCTGAAAACAACAATATCGAATTAAGTGTGGTAATGCCTTGTTTAAACGAGGCCGAAACCATTGAAACTTGTATTAAAAAAGCTTTTGCTTGGATGAAAGCAAACCAAGTAATTGGCGAGGTGGTTATTGGCGACAATGGCAGTACCGATGGCTCACAAAAAATGGCCGAAGACCTTGGTGCACGTGTAATTGCGGTGCCAAGAAAAGGTTATGGAAGTGCCTTAATGGGAGCCATTGAGGCTGCCAAAGGAAAATACGTAATCATGGGTGATAGCGATGACAGTTATGATTTTGGCAACCTAAATCTGTTTGTAGAGCAATTACGAAATGGCAAAGATTTGGTAATGGGCAATAGATTTAAAGGCGGAATTGGCGAAGGTGCAATGCCATTTTTACACCGCTATTTAGGCAATCCAGTATTGTCATTTATTGGAAGATTGTTTTTTAAATGCCCTGTTGGCGATTTTCATTGCGGCTTAAGGGGCTTTAGACAAGATATAGTTAGCCTTCTCGATCTTAAAACAACAGGGATGGAATTTGCCAGTGAAATGGTAGTAAAGGCCACTATTTTCAAGCTAAATATTACTGAAGTTCCTACCATACTTAGTAAAGATGGAAGAAGCAGACCTCCCCATTTGCGCACATGGCGTGATGGATGGCGCCACCTCCGTTTCTTACTCATTTACAGTCCGCGTTGGCTGTTTTTATACCCTGGAATTTTCTTAATGTTATTGGGCTTAATCATGAGTCTATTTATCATTAGAGGACCAGTAGACATGTTTAACCAAGTTTATTTTGATACCAATACCTTGCTTTATGCTGGTGCATTTATTATTGTAGGTTACCAAGCCGTTAGTTTTGGTATTTTTACCCGAGCCTACGCCGTTCAAGCAGGTTTTTTACCAGCCAAAGATGCCCTTACCAAAGCATTTAAAATGTTTAGCATGGAATTTGGTTTGGTAATTGGCGTAATCATTTTGTTTGCGGGAATGGGGGGAACCTTCTATTCTCTCTACCAATGGGAACAAAGCCATTTTGGCCAATTAGAATATTCTAAAACATTGCGCATTGTAATTCCCAGTGTGGTAGCTATCATTTTGGGATTACAAACCGTATTGTCAAGTTTCCTCATTAGCGTTTTAAGCGTTAACAAAAAATAAATTCAAAAGGATGAAAGCATTAGATAGGTATTTGCAAAATGTTCGTATTCAAAAGGCCAAAAAGTTTATCAATAAAAACGACTCTGTTTTAGACATTGGAAGTGTAGATGGGATCATGTTTGAGCGCTGGAAAGGTTATATTTCTAGGGGCGTTGGGGTCGATCCAACCCTTAATGAAACCATTAAAGGCGACTTTTACGAATTGTACCCAGGTTACTTTCCTGAGGCTTGTCCTAAAGGAGAAAAATTTAATGCCATCACTTTATTGGCCGTATTGGAGCATATTCCTACCAATCAACAAACTCAATTGGCAATTGATTGCTATAATTATTTACTCCCAGGTGGCAGGTTAATTATTACCGTTCCCTCCCCTCAAGTAGATCAGATTCTAGAAATTTTGCTCAAATTAAGACTTATTGAGGGAATGAGCCTAGAAGAACATTATGGTTACAAACCCTCTGATACCGAGCAAATATTTGCTGCACCTCATTTTAAATTATTGCACCAAGGGAAATTTCAATTGGGGCTAAATAATCTTTTTGTTTTTGAACGCCTGTAAAAGGTGTAATCCCTAATCATATATGGAAACAATTACCTTATCTGAAAACAAATTAAGTGTATTAATGGATGCCCGCAAGGCCGAAAAAGGCTTTATGGAAAGCATGCATCAATTCTTAAGCAAAACCAAACAAGATGTAGAAATTCATTTGTTGGTAAAGCAATCCAATACAGATAAAAACACGCTAGAATGGATTCAAAAAGGCAAATTAAAAGAGCATATTGAAAGCAATGCCGGGACAATTAATCAGCAATTTGCAGCCATGCTTAAATATTGTTCTGGTGCAAATACTGTGATTGTATACCATACAATTGCAAGTCCGGGAAATCTCTTACAAACCATAGCCAGTAATAAGAAATTAATAGAAGAAGGCCGCCTATTAATTGGCACACAAAACATAGTAGCAAAAGGCAGTAAAATTGAAGTGCCGTTTGGTATTAAAATTCTTAATAGCCTCACACGCATCTTTACTGCGGTGCAACAAACAGACGCTTATAGTGGCGTGTTATCTGGAAAAACAACAAGCCTTATAGCACAGTTTGAAAAGGAATTGGCAAATGGAAATTCTTACTTGCAAACACTCAATTTGGCGCATTCTTATGGCATTAAAATTAATGAGATTGCAATAGCAGCAGACCAAAGACCAAAGACATCTATCTTCAATTTATTTGGACAAATATTCAGCTTACGGATCAATTATTTTGTAAAAGATGCTTTGTGGCAAATAAAAAACACCAGCAACAGTTGGAGCAATGGAAACCATCCCATCTATCGCTTTTCGTTTTTTATGGTATTCCTAATTGCTTTGTTTACCATGCCAATTTTGAGTCAGGATTTTGGCAGCACTTGGGATGAAAAAGCACACAACGATTATTCTCAATTAGCGTATAATTACCTCACCACTTTTGGAGCAGATACTGCTGCCATTGCAGAACAACAAAACAGTTCGGATTATATCAGACAAGCCTACCGCTTTTATGGCGAACAAATGAATACTGTTGCGGCGTTTGCCTATAATTGGATGGGGACTGGTGTATATGAAACCCGCCATTTAATAAATTCCATTTATGGTTTGTTGGGCATCATTTTTACGGCACTAATTGCCTTTGAATTGGCAGGATGGCGTGCAGCATTAATGGCAATGCTATTTATGTATTTAAACCCAGGATGGCTTGGCCATAGCATGAACAACCCAACGGACGTGCCTTTTGCCATGGGTTTTGCTTTCGCAGGCTATTTCATGATAAAAGTAATGCGCAGCTTGCCAAAACCAAGGTTTAGAGATTTGGTTTGGCTTGCAGTAGGTATTGGATTTGGTATTGCCTCACGGGTAGGTGCATTTTTATTACTTGCCTATTTAGGTTTATTTCTTGGTGTTAATTGGCTCGACAAAGTGCGCAAAAAAGAAGCAGCAACGGCCAAACTCATCTTACCTTACGCGAAGCTATTTTTTATAGTTGCTATTATTGGGTATATAGTTGGTATTTTAATTTGGCCATATGCCCTTAACGATCCATTACACCACCCTTATGATGCATTTGTTAAGGCTTCTAAAAATGATTTTTACACCAATAATGTAGAATTGTTTGAAGGACATAGAATTTATATGTTAACTGCCGCTCCTTGGTATTATGTATTTAAGTTTTTAGGAATAGGTAATCCAATTTATTTATTGCTTGGACTAGGCCTAACGCTATTACTCGTTAAGCCAATGAGTAAACATATTGGATTAGGTAATTGGTTAATGTTGGTGTTTATGGTATTCTTCCCAATATTTTATGCCGAATACAGCAATATAAATTATTACAACGGATGGCGCCATTATTTATTCATTATGCCATTTGTAATTCCATTGGCCGCTGTTTCTTACGATTATTTATTTACCTTAAAGAAACCTATTGCTATTGGGGCTGCATTGATTTTAGTAACATTGTTTGCTAAACCTACTTATTGGATCATAAAAAACCATCCGAATGAATATGTTTATTTCAATGAATTGGTGGGTGGTTTGCAAGGTGCATACGGAACCTATGAAACAGATTATTATAGCAATTCATGCAGGGAAGCAGCAGAGTGGATTGCTAAGCAACATCCAAAAGATTCATTATTGGTTGGAATAAATAATGAAACAACCACCGCTGCCTATTGGGCACATCAAATTAACCCTCGTTTGAATTTTGTTTGGACCAGAGAAATGGAAGAGCAAAAAATGCCTTGGGATTACTTAATTTTAACAACAAGAACTTTTTCACAAAAAGAATTGCTGAATGGCTCATTCCCTCCGAAAGGAACCGTTTATACAGTAGAAGCAGATGGTATTCCATTAGCTGCCGTTGTAAAACGCGAGAATTATAATATGCCTTTAGGCTATGCCGCTACTGATAAGCAAAACTTTGATTCGGCAGTTTATTATTTTGAAAATGCTGTAAAATATGCCCCTAAAGATGAAGAAACTTGGCGCATGTTAGGCTTTTCATTGCTAAACAGAGGTAGGTTAGATAGTGCCGAATTAATGCTAAAGAAAGCCATTGACATTTATCCAGAAAACTTTATTGGATACAGCAATTTGGGCTTGGTTTATTTCAATAAAAAGGACTTTAAAAAGGCTACAGAAGTATTAGCAAAAAGCACTGGGTACAAAGAAAATATTACCGAAAGTTATTACTATTCTGCACTGGCATATTTAAACATGAGTGATTACCAAAATGCCATTAAGCAATTAGAAATGGCAGTTAAACACAATGCAAGTATTCCAGAAGTTTATTATTACTTGGCTAAATCTTATGATATTACAGGCAATCTTCAAAAAGCTGCAGATAATTACCAATTGGCATTACAATTAAACCAAAACAATGTACAAGCATGGGGAGAATTGGCCAATGTATTTAATAAGTTGGGACAGGCCGAATATGCCAAACAATGTATGGATAGATACAGGGCATTAGGTGGTAAATAAGCCTAGGTTAATCATTTATTAACAGCAAATTAATTCATTGTCTATTTTTAACATAAAGGCCGGAATGCTTATTTACCTAAGTATCCGGCCTTTGTTTTGCCCTTAAATATGATGGAGAAAACGTAATCCACCATTCTGCAAAATCAAGCACCCCTCAAGACCATGTAAATTCACCTTAGTTTCGTAGGTGATGATACTGATTAATAAATACGAACCCATTATTTCCATTGATGATGCATTCTTGCAATGCGTTCAAGAACAAATGGAACTCTACAAAATTTATGAGTTCATTGATCTCCCCGATCATATCAGAAATATTGAAAAGGTAAATAGCGCCATACTTAGAAATTATTATGCCAATGCTTTGGACAATAATTTATTGGAAATTAAAACGGTAAAGTACCTCGTAAATAAAAATGTTCGCGCATCTAACATCGCAGAAAGAGCCGTAGAACAATACCAAAAGGCAGAACAATTTATTGAAGAACAACTACATGAAAATTTAAGTATTGGCTTCTTATACCAATTGCAAAAAATTCTCATTGAAGATTTATACCGCAATAGCAACGAAGTAAATTTATTCTCGACCCAAAGCGCACGCATACCAGAAAGATTAAGTATGGAAAGCGAAATTGAATTAGAGAGTTTATTTGAATTTTTGAATACTGATACAGAATTTCATCCAATAGTTCAAAGCTGGATTTTACACTTTAGAATGATGTCCTTGCCATTATTTAGCGAGTGTAAATCAAAATTTGCAGTTCTAATGCAATTATTTTGGTTGCGCAAGCATAAAATGGACATGTTTGGATTGATGGGTTTGGCGCACGAAATTTACATAAATAAGCTTCCATACGACCAAATCATAAACAATGCCATCCAGGGCGAAGAAAATAGCCTTAATGAGCAGATTACTTTTGGACTCCAACTGCAACAAGTTCAATTAGGCAGATTAAAAGACTTATTCAGAAATTATTTCAGACAACAAGTTGATTTCGAAAAACTCAACCCACGTCAGAAAAATATCATGAACTATGTTTTTGAGAGAGGCTACAAGTTAAAAGAAATTGACGACAGCATTTTAAACAAACGTCAGAAGCTGATCATGTATATTGTGCAACACCGCGGATTTATTTCAACCAAAGAATTGGTAAATGAATTTGATTGCAATAGAAAAACCATTCAACGTGATTTTCAAATGTTACTAGATTTAGGTTTGGTTAAATCTATTGGTGCTGGTGCTGGTTTAAGGTACTGCATTAACCTCCATGAAAAAGGAAATCCGCTACTGGAAAAATACCAGGCGGATTTCGTTCTTGAAAATTCTTTGGAAGCAACAGCTGCTGTAGAAGAATTATAATTCGTCTTCGTTGTAGAAGTAATCTTCGTTGGTTGGGTAATCTGGCCAAATTTCCTCTATGGTTTCAAAAGGCTCTCCATCATCTTCCAATTCTTGTAGATTTTCTATAACTTCTAATGGCGCACCCGAACGGATGGCATAGTCAATTAATTCATCTTTTGTTGCAGGCCATGGTGCATCATCTAAATAAGAGGCAAGTTCTAATGTCCAATACATACTAATTCTATTTATTTTACGCGAAATTATAAAAAGCTTTCACTTATCAATCATGTTTTTTTA
>CANFSD010000016.1 GCA_947449515.1 Bacteroidota bacterium | reverse complement strand
GTCAATATTATGTCATACAGAATTGAACACGACACCATGGGTGAAGTGAAGGTGCCCGCAGAAAAATATTGGGGAGCACAAACTGAACGTTCCAGAAACAATTTTAAAATTGGTCCTGAGGCAAGCATGCCAAAAGAAATTATTCATGCATTTGCATACCTCAAAAAAGCTGCTGCACATGCCAATATGGATTTAGGTGTATTGCCTGCAGATAAATGTGAGTTAATTAGCAAAGTTTGTGACGAAATATTAACAGGTGCCTTAGATGCAGAATTTCCATTAGTGATTTGGCAAACTGGATCGGGAACACAAAGTAATATGAACGTGAATGAGGTAGTTGCCTACCGTGCACATGTATTAAGTGGAGGTAGTCTAAACGATGATAAAAAAATATTGCATCCCAACGATGATGTAAATAAATCACAATCAAGTAACGACACCTACCCTACTGCCATGCATATTGCAACCTACAAAATGGTTGCAGAAATTACGCTCCCAGGCATCCAACTTTTGAGAGATACCTTGGCAAAAAAAGTAGAAGAGTTTAAGCATATAGTTAAAACAGGTAGAACCCATTTTATGGATGCTACGCCATTAACATTGGGTCAAGCATTTAGTGCTTATGTGCAACAATTAGACAATGGTATGCGTGCGTTAAGAAACGCTTTGGAGATGGTTTCAGAATTGGCATTAGGTGGCACTGCTGTAGGTACAGGCTTAAATGCACCAAAAGGATACGATGTTTTGGTAGCTAAGAAAATTGCAGAATTTACCGGTTTACCTTTTGTTACTGCTCCTAATAAATTTGAAGCATTGGCAGCCCATGACGCCATGGTTGAAATGAGCGGTGCCTTAAAACGTGTTGCAGTGAGTATGATGAAAATTGCCAACGATATTCGCATGCTTTCATCTGGACCAAGAAGTGGTATTGGTGAAATTGTAATTCCTGATAACGAACCAGGTTCTTCTATTATGCCGGGTAAGGTTAATCCTACGCAGCCAGAAGCAATGACAATGGTTGCGGCACAAGTAATTGGTAATGATGTGGCTGTTTCAATTGGTGGAAGTAACGGGCATTTTGAATTAAATGTTTTTAAACCATTGATGGCTGCAAACGTACTTCAAAGCGCCAGGTTAATTGGAGATGCTTGTGTGTCATTTAATGAAAAATGTGCAGTTGGTATAGTTGCAAACAACGATATAATTAAACGTCATTTGGAAAATTCATTGATGTTGGTTACCGCATTAAACACGCATATTGGTTATGAAAATGCGGCCAAAATTGCTAAGAAAGCGCACAAAGAAAATAAAACATTGAGAGAAGCTGCTGTAGAATTAGGTTTACTTACCAGTGAACAATTTGACGAGTGGGTAGTTCCTGCTAATATGGTTGGAAATTTATAAGAATCTAAAAAAATAAAAAAGGCCGCATAATTAATTTTGCGGCCTTTTTTTATGTATTTTTTGTTTGAATCATAAATCCCATACCATGGTGATTTATCAATTCTATACTTGGATCGTCTTTTAAATATTTTCGCAATTTGCTGATGTAAACATCCATGCTGCGGCCAGCAAAATAATCATCGTTACCCCAAATTTTTGCCAACAAAACCTCACGTTTTATGAGTACGCCGGGCTCCTGTAACAGCATGGCAAGCAAAGCCCCCTCCTTCTTTGTGAGTTTAATAAAGGTATCGCCCAAATGCAATTCAAAATTAATGGGATGAAAAATATACTTCCCAATTTTTTGTGTTTGTTGAGCCTGTGAAGTATTGCTTTTTCTATTTCTATTTAAAAAAACTTTTACGCGCAACAACAACTCTTCCATCGAAAAAGGTTTTACCAAATAATCGTCGGCACCCGAACGAAAACCTTCAATTTTATCCTCCATCAATCCTTTTGCCGTTAGAAAAATGATTGGCACATGGGCATCTATTTTTCTAATTTCTGCTGCCAATGTAAAGCCATCCATTTGAGGCATCATAACATCAAACAAACAAATTTGAAAATTTGCTTTTGTAAAATTGGTTAGCGCATCCTTTCCATTGTTAAACCAAGAAACGGCAAAGCCTTCGGCCTCCAATCCTTCTTTTATAAGAAAGCCTAAATGCGCGTCATCTTCTGCTAATATGATGTGTATTTTATCCATTTTTATGATCTAAAAACAATACAACGGTAAATTTACTTCCTTTATTTGGTTCACTCTCTAGTTCAATTTTTCCTTTATGGGCCTTTACAATTTGTTTTACATAATGTAAGCCAATTCCAAATCCTTTCACCTGATGAATATTTCCATAGGGTACACGGAAAAATTGATCAAAAATTCGTTTGTGGAATTTCCCTGCAATACCTATTCCTTTGTCTTCAATACTTAGAAAAAAGTTATTTCCTTTTATGCCACTTCTTACCCAAATGCTTTTTTCACCTGGACTGTATTTTATGGCATTGTCTAATAGGTTCGAACATACTTGCGAAAAATGAAAGGCATCTATATTTAACTCACAATTTTCGGCATTTAAATCTACCTTAAATTGTGCGTCACTTAAGCCATTGATCAATTTTATTTTTTCGCAACATGCCAAAACCAAGGAGTCGGGTCGAACCAAAGATTTATTTAATTTTACTCCGTCTTTGCTATCCAAAACCCTTTCCAATTGAAGCTTTAATTTATGCGCTTCTTCCTTAATTATTTCTGCATAAACCACCACTTTTTCTGGATGTGACTGCCTATTATTTTCGATACCATTTACGGATAAACCAATAGTGGTTAAAGGGGTTCTAATTTCATGTGCCATGTTATTAATGAAATCACGCTGCACCTCCGAAAGCCTCTTCTGACGCGTAATTACAAAGAAACTATAGGTAAAGAAAACCAAAACCAACAACACAAGAAAACTCAAGTAAATCCATAAGCCCATATCTGAAAACAAGCCTAATTTGATATTGGGGAAGTAGATGGTAAAATAATAATTATCAAATTTAAAAGGAGGAAACTTATAGGTATTGCCAGCTTCGTCTCTCAAATGTTCTTTATAGTAACCTCCATATACCAATTGCTTGTTTGAACAATCGTAAATACTGTAGGCATAGGGCTCATGAATATGAAAACGCAATAATTCTATTTTAATAAAATGATCTAATACGGCTGGGTCAATTAAATCGTTCACCATAACAGCATAATAATTCTCTGTTAATTGGCTTACAGGATTTGGTGGAAAGGTTTTGGTATTGTTATAACGTAAAACATCTCTTACCACCTCCTGCAGCGAAAGGGTAAGCTGTCGGTTAAATTCTTCCTTCTTTTGGGAGTAGGCCTTTCTAACCCAAATTACCTGGGTAATAAACACCCCCAGAAACGACAAGGCCGCCAAAACAATAAAAAGCCGAAAGGTTCTGCGCGTGATCATGCAAACAAAACTATCAACTTCTACCTTAAATCATAGCCATTGGGCACTAATTAACGGAACATTAACAAAAAGCAAGTAACATATTGGTTAGGACAATCAACTAACAATCCTTTAATTTGCAGTAGATGTCGTTAATAAACATAATTATTCAAGGTGCCTTAACAGGGCTATTTTTAACCATTTCTTTTGGGGCAGGATTTTTTGCTTTGATTCAAACCAGTATCAATAGTGGTTACAAAAAAGGCTTGTTTATTGCATTGGGCGCCATCTTAGGGGATGTATTATTCATAGGAATGGCGGTATTTGCAACCACTTTTGTAAAAGATGAATTGCCAAAATATGCACAAGTTATTAAAGCAGCTGCCATGATTGGCTTTATTATCATGGGTATATTAAGTATTGTAAAAAGCAGTAAAGTAATTGATCCAAATGCGCAGGCTGGCAAAAAACCTTTTTATTACATTAGTAAAGGTTTTTTCTTAAACGTTATCAACCCAATCATTTTAATCACATGGTTAGGTATTACCATTTACCTAGAATCAACACTCAATTATAACTTTGCAGATTTATCTGTTTATTTTGGTTCGGTAATGATAGCCACGTTTTTGGCCCAATTGGGGGTATGTTTTTTTTCGCATAAAATTAAAACCTACTTAAGCAACCTTTTCATTCATCGCCTAAACATCCTAGTAGGCATCATTTTTATAGCTGTAGGCATCTTTTTATACTTTGGCAGCGGAGATGCCACTACAGAAATGGAACGCGCCTCAGAATTGCTTAAATAGGCCAAGTCCTAAAAAGAATTTTAGCCGTTCTTTCATATTATTAATTATTAGCTCCAACAAGCATCAATTGGTTTCGGTTCGAACCAAGCATAGCTGTATAATACTTATTGCTCACTTGAAGCTAGTTGCTAACTGATTATTGGCAAAAATCAAACTTAGCACTCTCCTGAATAACCATTAACCATATCCCTTACTAAAATAGCCCTAGGTAATACTTTTTGAATACTACTTGCCTGCTTGGTTACCTGTGTTGGTAAGAGCTGATTTAATAAGCTGCTCTAGCAAGCTGCTATATTATTAATAAATTAAAGCCACCTGTTTGAAGTGGTATTAAACAAAAAGAGCCGCCTTTTCGGGCAGCTCTTTTTGTTTAGGAGGTATTTTAGCTTATTGCTTTACAACAGATTTGTATACTGCAACGCCATCAATTTCAACCCTGATTAAGTATGATCCAGCAGCACCAAACTCATCAAGCGCTTGGCTATGTTTACCTGCTTGAACAGTTCCCATATCAATTGTTTTAATGGTTCGGCCCAACATATCCATAACACTTACCTTAACAGTTGAAGCTTTAGGCAATTCAAAACTTAAGTTAGTGCTATTTCCAAATGGATTAGGATAAGCATTCAAATCATAGCTAGCAGCTAAGGCATTTTGCATGCCAACACTAGCTGAGATTACCACATCAATAGTTTTTACAACAGTACAACCGTTTAGATCTTTCACAGTACATTTAACTGTATAAGTACCTTTTGTTGGGAATACAAAGTCAACATCTTTACCTGAACGGCTAGAGTGACCAGCATCTCCCATATCCCAAGTCCATGATTCTGCATCAGGAATACTTGCCGACAATAATTTTCTGTTGTGGCCATTAGGGTAACTAGTAATATCAGTATCCTTCACAGCGATATCAAGAACTGGAGGATCCATTACTGTTAATGCTTTAGTAGCAGTATCAGAACATCCACTAGCCGTTCTTACTATTAAGCTGATGGTTAATGCACCATGGTTTGCATAGATATGGTTACCCACTGCACAGATTGAATCTGTTTTACCATCACCCCATGTCCAATTACAATTGAAACCAGATTGGTCGATTGTATATGAGCTATTGATTACTTGTAAAGGATTGTTTACACAAACACCTGCTTCTGGAGAAACGGCAAACTGAGCAATTGGTTTGTAGAAGATGCTTACGTTTTTGGTGATTGAATCACGGCAACCGTTTAACTTATCTACAGCCAACATATTTACGGTGTATGTTCCAGGACCTTGGTACATGTTTGAAGGAGTTTGAACATTTGAACCTTTCAAATCACCAAAGTTCCAATTGTAATTTACATTCTGAGCACCACCAGCAAAAGTAGTTGTATTGTTAAATACAGTTACATCGTTCTCACCAACGCAAGGGTTAGCAACATTGAAACCAGCAAATGGTCTATCATAGATAGTTACTGTTTTCACCATTGAATCTTGACAACCAAATGCAGAGCTAACTTTTAATACTGCGGTGAAAGTTCCACTAACAGGGTATTTATAGCTTGGAGTAGCACTTAAGCTGGTTTGTCCATTACCCCAACTCCAGTTATAACCTAATACACCTACAGGTATAGAACTTGTATTGGTAATAGGAACATTTGAACTTAAACAATGAGGTGCAGTTGTAAAGTTTGCAGTAGGTTTAGCAAACACATAGATTGACTTGGTAATTGTACTGAAACAGCCACTGGTATTGGTAATTTTCAATGTTACGTTATAAGCAGTATCAAATTTCGCAAAATTGTATTTCGCATTTTGACGCGTTTGGGTACTGTTATTTGGCATTGTCCACAAGAATACAGACCCCGCAGGTTGTGTTACAGGAGTAAACACTGTTGAATCTGAAGCACAAGGAACATTGGTAGAGAAATTAGTAGTTGGAGAAGGAAGAATAGTTACTACCTCATTTTTCTCTGAGCTCAAACCATATCTGTCTGTTAAAATAAATCTAACAGTATAGGTGCCTGGGTTACTGTAAACCTTGGTAGGATTTTCAACGAAAGCAAATGTGCCATCTCCAAATAACCAAGTATAAGTGAATGGGAAATTATTTGCTGGTTTAGTTGAACTTGTTGCATTAAAGTTAATATTATTAGTAGCACACAAGTTTGTTGAAGGAGGAGTATAACTATAATTAGCAATTGGAGGGTTAGCAACACGCAATACTCTTGAGAATACGCTATCACAACCAGAAGCTAGAATTCTGTATTTGAAGCTAAATACAATATTACTATCTAACATATTAGCTGGCGCATATAATCTAATGTAACCAGGACCAGCTAAGCTAGGAGCAACAAAGGTGAAATTAGTAAATGGATTTCCACTTGCTTGAGCATATGCTTGAACAGTTGGAATAGACCACAATGTACCATAATCTGCATTTGTATAGAACGAAGGCGTTACAAACTTGTAAGTAATAGTATCGCCAATTTTCGCACCATCAGGATTGTTTCCATCACCAATGTTATATGAGCCACTGAAAGGTAATCCAGCAGTAACAAATGGACCATTATAGAACCTATTTACATAAGCCATTAATGTATCAGGCATCGTATTGCTACAAGTAATGAAGCCACCACCAAAACCAGTATTGATTGCTTGTGAAGTTGTGTTTGAAGCAACAACCACATAACGCAAAGTATCTACACTTGGAGTTGGGAAACCAACAAACATGCTATTTCCATCACCTTGCTTGCTAGCAAGTGTTTGACCATTTGCCATATTCACAACACGGTAGTTGAAACGAACATCAGGATTAGAAATGCTAATTCTTACAGAGTCTTTATAGCACTGACTGAAGATTTTTGGAGAGAAAGTTTGTGCTTGAACATCATCATAGATGGTAATATTATCTACTTGAATGTTTTGACCAGTACCAGCACCAAATGCCTCAATAGATAAACGCAAACCACTTGTTTTAAATGCACCTAAACAAACCTCCACCATTTTATATCCAGGTAAAGGGTAATCTGTATTTACACGTTCAACTGTGCGTAGAGCGTTAGACCAAATATTTCCACCAAAAGATACTTTAACTTGAATTGAATCACGTTTAGTTGGCAAGTCACTATTTTGAGATACATAGAAACGTAAGGTTGGACTTGTTAAATTAGAGAAATCTAAACAAGGAGATACCAAACGTGCAGATGCACCAGCAGTGGCATAGTTTGAAGAGCGGAATAAAGCAGATTTAACACCTGCGTATGCACCTTGTGGTGGATTAGTACTAGAACCCATGGTTCCAATTTCCCACTGTGCACCACCAGATAATGATTGTGACGACCAAGCTGGATTATTAACTCCCTCGAAACCATTGGTATAAGGGAAATTAACAATACCGGTACTCAAGGTATCCCAAGGTTTACCTGCAGGATAATATCCAGTATTTGGAGGTGCAATAAAATCAATTGCAGCTAAACGATACTCAATAAGCGTTCCACTAGGTTGTGAAGGAATGTTATAACTACGGAATGAGGTTCCAGCAATTACTGCTTGCGTGCTTTGAACTGAACCACCATTTAATTTATAGTACAATGTATCACCAACCAATTGTTTGTCATAAATATTGAAGTTCAAACTTATGGTACCAGATTGACATCCAGTTGGATCCGTTACGTTGAAAATTCTAGGTGAAATATTGTCTAAGTAAGATCCAGCAAATTCATGTGCACCGATGGTTGGCATGAAGGTGTTTCTTTGGTCACCGTTGATATCTGTAGTTATAGTATTTACAGTTTTACCAGCTTGGTATAAATTACTTATAGAAGACGAAGGGATAAACAAGTTATTGTCACTTGCAAACGGTGCAAGACCATCTGTAATTGATAAAGTATCTTGCGTGGTAAACGACATAATTTCAAACCATTGGTTGTACAAAGCAGGTGTTACACTTACGTTGCTTGCCATGTTAGATGCAACCGATGCTGTAGTTGAACTAGCAGCATAGCTGTTGAAATTACTAACGTACATTGGGTTATTGGTTCCGCCAAAAGCTACACCAATTGTACGAGAACCAACTCCAGTACCTCCCAAACGATTTTGATAAATATTGTTTTGAGAAATTACACCCGATTTAATAAAGGAAGGAATACCTAAACAAGCACTGATTGCTCCTGCTGTTGTTAAAGCACTTGCCGCACCCATATTAATTGAGTTATAGTATAAACTTAAACCCACATAAGTATTACCAGAACCAATATTAGAGGTGGCATTCACATAAATACCAAAAGGATTTAATCCAAAGTTAGTACCTGTAGGAGCTGTACCTGGAGCAGCAATACCAGAAATCATGTTATTAGAAATAGTGATATCCCTGTTAACGTTGGCATTATCCGCACCAAAGTTGATATACATACCATAAGCACCACCAGCTACCAAAGTTTGAATATTACGAATGATATTGCCATTAATGGTTAATGAACTACTTAAAACTGGAGCAGTAACAGGGATAGTAGCCAATTCAATCCCTCTTGGACTTCCAAAAGTATTAAGAGAATTAGAAATGGTATTTCCTGAAATAGTTGAACCTGTTTGAGATTGAATATAGATACCAGCAGCATTTGCAACGCCACCAAAGTAATTGGTATTACCAGTAGTATTTGGAGCAATATTACCTCCAATGGTATTTCCGGTAACACTGTTTCCATTATCCATATTAGCAACAACACCATCTCCTCTTAAATAAACACCGTTTTGAACGGCACCAATAAAGTTATTTTGGATTGTATTGTTGTTATTTAAACCAACACTTGAATTTGAAGGAGTTGTTAAACCTCCCAAATAAACACCAGCAAAAGTGCTGATAGTATTGGTTGTTGAGATACCAACGATATTACAATTCTTAATACCATTATAGGTAGTAGTTGGAGTAGTTGATGAAATTGGGTTTACACCACTGATGATATCTACCACTTTATTGGTAGCTAAGTTAAATACAGAAGGTAATAATAGTGTTAATGCTCTACCACCATTTCCATCTGTACCATCAATTGTAAAATATTTACATCCACTTAAGCGGAATAAACTTTGGTTAGCAGCAATACCTGCATTTACAGAAGAAACGATGCGGATTGTATCTGATCTACCGCTTGCAACAGACAATACAACTGGACGTGTATTTGCTTGACGAGGGTAATCCAATACGGTAATTGGAGACATAAATGTATCTGTTTCACCTACGTAACCTGCCGCAATTTGCAAACGAATGGTTCTGTAACCACCAAAGCTAGGATCATCAACACCTTGAGAGTTCAAGTAATCAATTGCATTACGAACGGTTTTAAATGAACCACTACCAGGTCTAACTGGTGTTGGAGGATCATCAACCCCATTGATATTATAGGTAACATTACCTTGTAAAGCAGGATAGGGTGTACCAACCTCTGCTGCACCTACCCAACGGGTAATGGTATTTGAACCACCACTACATTGGAAACGCGCGTTGCCATAAATATCATTACAAATACCTGTTACAATACATGCTCCACCTGGTACCAAACTCGCATAAAGCAAGTTTACATCAGGAGTTGTATCTGTTTTAAATGTATTAACCCAGTTAAATGAGTTACCATCCATACCTGTTAACGGCGCAGCAGCTGTAAAAGTTCTCCAATCATTAATGGTTAATCTGTTTACAGTACCATTGGTATTACAACCTACAAAATTACTTCCATTACCTGTAGCAAAATAATTGTTATTGTTAGAAGCAAAAGGTAATGCAGCAGCAGCGTTAAATGGAGTTGCTGTATGACCAATTTGCACAGCATAACGATTTCCAGTTCCTGCAACTCTATTGATGCGGTTACCAAAAATATTATTGTCTATTTCCATACCACCTTGAATATTGGCTCCTAAGAACAAGGCTGCGCAACCACTATTACTTGCACCTAAACCTGTACCAGTTAAATTAATGGTGTTGTGCGCCAAAGCAATTCCAATAGCAGTTTGAGCGCCTTGGGCATCAATACTGATACCAGCAGGATTTAAATTACTAAAGTTTTGACCAGTTCCATTTCCAATTACTTTACCAATAAAGTTATTGATCAGGGTTATTGAACGAGCAGTTCCACCTGCAGCAAGATTCATTCTGATACCAGCACAATAAGTACCAGATGTGGTAACTAAATTATATACGAAATTTCTTGTTACATTTATACTAGCAAAGTTAGTGGCTCCTGGCTCATCTAAATAGATACCAAAGAAACCATTTGAGCTACCTCCTGTGGCAACACAATTTCTAACCACATTACTATCAATATTACTGCCGGCAATACCTCTAACCCAAATACCAGCGGCATTTGCAGCACCACCAATATTGGTTGTATTTTCTGTTCCACCAGCGGCAATACTACCTCCAATAATATTACTCTTAATTAATAAATTACTTGATACAGTAGGAGTAAAGAAAACAATACCACTTCTTACAGCACCAATAACATTACCAATAAAACTGATATTATTAATATTTCCTTTAACTGCAGCAGTAGGCGCTCCAGAAATATTGTAATTACCTACATAAATACCCATTAAAGTATTTGGTGCAACTGAATTACTGTTACCAATAATTTTACAGTTTTTGATGGTTACATCTGTACTGCTTGTATCGGCAGGTGTAATACTAATTACACGTGTATTAATATTGGTTGCGGCTGCAGGCATTGAGAAGGTTAAACCTTTATTGGTACCTCCATCAAAAGTAACTGCCCTAGCACCCATCAATCTTAATACCGATAAGTTGTTTAATGAGATAATATTTGGAACAGTAACATTTGCAGAGAAACTATTCTGTGTGCGGAAGATTACCGGATTGGTAATATTTGCAAATGGATAATCAATCAAAGCAGGCAAATGAACTGTTTCACCTGCATAACCTGGCTGAAGTTCCATAATTATATTACCAGGAGCTCCATTTACACCATAATGGTTCAAATAATCAAAAGCTTCTGCCAAAGTAGCAAAACTACCATTACCATTTAAAGCTGTTGGTCTTTGTGTATACCCATTAATTGGATAAACCCTAGGAGAAAGTGGGGTATTGTTATTGGTTGAATCACCAATCCATTGGTGACAACCTACAGCAGCAAATCTGCCAAAACCACTTCTTGAAGCTCCGTAAATATCTGTATTGATTTTAAAACGAATACTGTCGTAAATACTTTGGTAGAAATTATAAAACAATAAAAGATTTACTGCTCTGTTATATAAATAGTGACTTACTCCAGCTGAAACCGTTAAATCAGAATCATTCTTAAATGGAGGGATGGTTGAGAATGAAGTTGAATCTGACCTAGAAACTGTTTTATATCCTTTTAATGAAACATAATCAACATTACCAAACCTACCCATAAACGCATTACCACCGTCGAAAGTAGTTGTATAATAATTATTGAAACTGCTATACCTGAATGGTGTAGTAGCAGAAGTGGTTAAAACGTTGTAAACGGTATAACCTGTTACATTTGAGGTTGGTCTACCCATGCTATTCGCAAATGAGTTGTTCATCATAATGATACCACCTAATGTAGTAGAACCTGTTGCAAAACATGCAGAGAAAGACGCTGCAGGTAAGGTAGATCCTGTTAAATTAACAGAATTGTAAAATACTTCAGCACCAACATTGCTCGAAGCATCTTCAATTAAGATACCCACCGGGTATGCAAAAGTAGTTAATACCGCTTGCGCAGCAGTTGCTGTTAATTTCGAGATTGAGTTATTGGCAACTAATAAACGTAGGTGTTGGGTATGTGAACCCATGTTTAAACGAATACCGGTTACCCCACCTGATGCTGTGGTACTAAGATTATAAATTGTGTTATTGGTTACCTGAATGTTTGAATCTAAAGATAAACCTGGTGCACCACCCTCACTTGTTAAAAAGATACCTTTAAAACCTGTTGAAGTAGCTACTGTATTTCTAATAGTATTGTTTGAAACATTCGCATTGGCAACCGCATTTACATAAATACCACAAGCATTGGCACCACCAATAAAAGCCGTATTAGCCGCATTGCTTGGGTTTACATAATCACCAATAATATTATTTGTAATGTTTACATATTTTGATTGCAAGTTTTGAGCATTTGCCAAACCACGGAAATAAACACCGTTTTGTACTGCAATAATGTAATTGTTGATTACATCCATGTATTGGTTTTGACCCAATGCACTCACACTTGGAGCTGCTACACCACCAAAATAAACACCCGCATAGGTGTTAGGTACTGAAGCATTTGAATTACCAATTAAATTACAATTTTTAATTCCAATGAATTGGCAACGTTGACCAGCTGTTGGCATAAAATCAACAATACGAGAAGTGGTTTGCACCGCTGAACTCGGCATTGTAAATGTTAAATTTCTAGAGCTAGTTCCATTGTTACTACCATCAATTGTTGCATACCAAGCACCATTATAACGAACCAATGATTGGTTACCGCCAATTACTGCAGTAGTTGTTATGTTGATGTTTTGACCAGCTGCGGGTTTAATAACAATTGGACTACTTGCATTCCAATACATGTTTGGCCATCCACCTGAACCAGTTGTAGAACCAATGTTAATCATGTTTGGCTCAATACCACTGTAACCAGCAGAAAGTAAAAAGATAACTGGACCAGTTGATGACTGAACAGAGTTCATACCATATTGGTTCAAATAAGACATTGCACCATAAGCAGGAGCTGTTGTGGCACCTGTTAAATTGGCAAATGTGTCGACCGGCGCAACAAGGTCATTCGCACCATTCACAATGTAAGTTGTGTTAGTGATTAAGCCCTGCGCCCTTAATCCTGAATTACTGAAAATTCCGAAAATACCCAGCAATACAAGATAGCGTAAAACATTGAATTGGTAATTGTATTTCATGTGTTTCTAAATTGTTTTCAAACTTTAAAAATCAATAATAGTAAATTACCGCAAGCAAACAAAGATTTTTTTGCAAAAAACTTCATTCGTTTACAGTATTTCCTGAAAACCAAAGTTAATTAAAAACAACAAAAAAGCAAGTACAGATTTTGTCTAATTGACAAATAATAAAATATTAAGAATTTACAGGCCTGAAGTGCGTCTAGGGCGCTTATTCTCAAGCCATTTAAACCCTTTGAGCCTAAGCTCCTCTGGTTTTAATTCATCCAAAGGGTATAGGGTTGCATCTGGGGATGTGATAAACGCAGCCTTCTCCATTGCACCTTTATTGAACCTAAAATGCATGATGCTACAATCTATTACATTTACACCAATATAATTAGAACTGTCTTCTTTGGCATAGTATATATTTTGACCATTCCCAAATACCCTTATCTCTTTTAGTTGGCTGCTGTCTAATGTACCTTTCATGCCACGCCCCTTTATCTGATTATAATGCGCACCCTTTTCTTTGCTAATGATCATGGCATCATTCATTAAATCAAAGGAATCTAACTTACCATTATTGACATAAAAATAAATAGTATCGGAGAAAATTTGATTAACCCCACTCCACATTACTGGCCCATGAAACATCCGCATCACCGAATCGTTTTTTTCATATACCAAACTGTCACAGATTGCCTGCATATCTGATTTGTATATTTTCACATGGTGGTAAGCTTTCAATAATTGCTTTTGTTTCTTCAATTTTTCGGAAACCAATAGGGTATCTGCAAAGAGAAATAGACTATCTGCCCCATCCATCAATTTCACCGCATAGCTATTGCCATTCACATAGGTTATTTTGGCTTTACCATTGCTTATGCCTGTGTTTCCATAAAGATGCAGCTTCTGAATAGAGTCATAAACATGTATACGCCTAAATGCCTTTCCTAGTTGATTCTTTCTATCATAATACAAGCTGTCTGCCTGCAACATTTTCTTATCGGTAAAAATAGTAGCATTCTTACTAAATTGTGATTGGTCCAATTTTGTATTGTACCAGCCATTCTCGCAAATTATTTGATCCTTTTTACTGTCTATTTTTGTTGCACCAAAAAAGAAAGCGGTTTTGGTTAAGGTATTATACAACAAAGTATCACTTGTCATTGTATATTCTGGATTAAGTAAATTAACTTTATTCTTAAAAAAGAATTCATTGGTTCGGGCATAATAATAGCCGAGGTTACTACTTAATTTATTTTCCTTACTTATAATATTTCCACCATTGGCATAATAACCATATTGCTCATTCAAATCATAATCCAATTGTTCGGTGCTTAATGTCATGTTCTTATCAACCATGGTCACCTTTCCATTGATAAAGGCCTTCTTGGTATTACCATTGTATAATAAATAATTACCAGTAATAGTCACACTGTCGTTATGGTTAATCCTAACATTCGAGAAAGCTTCCACCAAATTGTCGGATTCGTAAATCAAGGCACTATCGCAATACATCAAGGTGCGCTGTTGCTTTAGCTTTACCTTCCCAATTAGTTTACTAATATTTTGTTCGCCAGATTTAACATACTCAAAATTCTCGGCACCCAAAATCTCAATCTTATCCCTGGTTTGTGCACTAACCACAAACTCCAAAAGGATAAAAACAAATAGAACAAAAAACTTTCTAAAAAATATTAGCATGATTTGCGCCAAAACTAAATATTTTTGATGTCTTAAATGAATCTTTTCTCAGAATTTAAAAAATACGTGCAAGATGAACACTTGTTCAACTCCTCTAACAAGCTACTTGTGGCGGTTAGCGGAGGCCCCGACTCAATGGTTTTACTTGAATTGCTGCGCAAACTTGGGCAAACAATGGAAATTGCACATGTAAATTTTCAATTAAGAGGCGCAGAAAGCGAAGCAGAAACCCAGTTTCTCATAGATTTTTGTGAAGAAAACAAGCTTAAACTCCATATTAAATATGCCAATACCCAAGCCTTTATGAAAATAAACGCGGTGGGAATACAGGAAGCAGCAAGAAATATTCGGTACCAATGGTTTGAAGAAATTCGCAAAGAAAGACAATTACATGCCATTGCCCTAGCCCATCATGCCAACGACCAAATAGAGACCATGCTCTTTCATCTATTACGTGGAGCTGGTTCAAAAGGATTAGCGGGCATGCAGCCTAAATCTAATTTCCTTATTCGCCCACTTCTATTTGCAAGTAGGGTAGACATCCTAAAGTTTGCCGCTGAAAACAACATTCCATATTGCACGGATTCAAGCAACCTGAAGGATGATTATGCCAGAAATTATTTCAGGAACCAAATTATACCCCAATTTGAAAATATTGAAAAATCCTATTTAACCAATATTACACATACGGGTAAAATAATGGCGGCAACCCATTATTATTTCAAAGCACAAATCGCTGCTATAAGCAATGAATTGCAAATCCAATATTTGGATCGAACCGAAATTGATTTGAATAAATTAACAGACAAACCTTATTCAGAATTTGTTCTTTTTGAACTACTCAAACCCTATGAATTTAATTTTGTACAATGCAAAGAAATCCTTCAAGCATTTTCAAATAGCAAAACGGGCGCAACCTTCAATGCAGGAATTTACCGGGCACTCGTTAATAGAGACATTTTAATCCTTAGTGCAAATAAAAAAGCAAACGAAACTTTTGAAATAAGCGCCTTACCTCAAACCCTTATAACCACAGATGCCCTTTACGAATTTAGTATAGCGGAATTTGAAGGCTTCAAGGAAAATATTTTTTGGCTTGATGCCGACCTCATTTGCCTTCCACTTAAATTAAGGAATACAAATGTAGGAGATAAATTTATCCCACTTGGATTGCCGCATTTTCAAAAAGTATCGGACTATTTAATAAACAAAAAAGTCAATAGGTTCGACAAAGAAAATGTACTTGTTGTGTTAAATGGCAATGAAATTTGCGCACTGCTTCCATTTCAAATTTCAGATAAATTCAAAGTCAATTCCTCTACAAGAAATTACCTAAAAATTGAAATAAAAAAAGGGCCAACAAAATAATTTGCTGACCCTTTTTTCATCTAAAACTAATATTAATCCAATTGGATTTTTTTCACATAAATGGCATCACCACTTTGAACACGCAAAAGATAAATTCCTTTTGCTTGCATGCTCAAATCTAGTTCATTTACCTGCATATCATTGGCACGAATTGTTCTTCTTGTAATTTCATTACCCAATAGATCTAAAACAACAACACTTACATCTTGCGCTTGTGCATTTGCAAGACGTAAATTAATTAAACCATTACTTGGATTAGGATATACACTCATCAAACGGTCAATATTCATTACATTTTCAACGCCAGCTGCACCTTCTTTGATTACATTGATAGTTCTAACTGCAACTGCAGATTGGTTACCCGACAAATCTTTAACTGAATACCTGATACTGTATAATCCTGGGGCATCACCGAAATAATTTCCAGCTGCATTTTTTGGCAAATTGCATACAGTAATTAAGTTTCCACGCATTTGCGCATCTGAATTGTAATTATCTACCAATGAAATTGCAGCATCATTATACTCATGCCATCTTTGTAAATTCACTTCAGTAATATTCAACAAATCAATTCTAGGAATTGTTGTATCAACCACCTTAACAATACGCGCAACAGAATCTTTGTTTCCCGAAGGATCAGTTCCAATATACCATAAGGTGTACTCACCAATCACATTGGTGTTTACTACTCCTTTTCTAGTAATAACAATGGTTGATGCTGGCCAATAGTTGTCTGAAGGCGTAGCCCAAGGATCAACAAAATTAGTTTTTACTTCCCATGTTAATGGGTTATCTCCATTTAATACCAATGTAGGCGCTTTGGTATCTTTTACATCTACACGCACCATTACCAAGTTACTAATGTTACCACTGTTATCTCTTGCAACATAGGATACAAAATAACTACCCACACTGTTAACATCTACAGAACCTTGAACAGTCAAATCAATAAAATTCCTCGACCAATAATTATCTGTTACATCTACAATTTTAGTTAGGTCTATTGCCGTACCAACTTGGTGAATATATGGACTACCTTTAGGACTCACAACAGGTCTAGTAGTATCACCTACCACTATGGCGCGTTGTTTAGAATCTGTTAAGCTAAAGGCATCGGTAATGTTATAGGTATTGCTATAAGTACCAATTTTTGCAGTATCTAAATTGCTAATAATTACAACCTGGTTTGAAATATCATTGCCTTGATTATCCAAGGCGGTGAAGCCTTGTTCAGTATACTTGTGATAAACCTCAACATATACTTGTGATGGCCCTTTTAGGCTAATACTTGGACCAGTTTGGTTTAAAATTACAAATACCGTTCTACGCAAAGTATCACTTACATTATTGTACAAATCTCTTACTACATATTTCAAATAGTTAGGACCAACTTTTGAAGTATCTACGCTACCAATTGTTTCATATTTGGCACTAATAATTCCTTCAATATTATCTGTAGCATATACACCTGGATCAACAAATGCTTTGTGTATTTCGGTAAAGAAGGTGCTGTTCCCATTTAAACTAGCAATTGGTTTTACGGTATCTTGAGGGAAGTTCACTACATAATCTCTAAACACACCCATAAACAAGCGACTAGAATTTAAAGTAGTTCCAGCCAAACTCACTCCTATTCTCATACGCGTACTTCCCAATTTTTGGTTGTTGGCTACCAAAATAGAATCTGTTTTAGAAATGGTATTTGCTCCCAATTCATTCATCACCAATTCATCATTGGTAAACAAACCATCCATGTTAAAGTCGATCCAAGCCTTGCGATCCATTGCACTGGTTGTAGCTGGACGCGCAACTGTTAAACCATGTTTTCTGCCTCGGTACATACTGGCTGCTTGGTTTCCACCTATGATTTGG
>CANFSD010000015.1 GCA_947449515.1 Bacteroidota bacterium | reverse complement strand
TTGGTTGTAAAATCAAAGAAATTAAAAGTAAAAGCATTGCCTTCTTTATTGCCAGATTTTATTGAAATCAATATCGATACTTTGGAAATTGGAAAATCAATTAAAGTTGCTGATTTAGAAGCAAGCGCTAATTACACCCTATTGGATTCGCCAAACAACCCTGTTGTTAGTGTTAATACAACTCGTGCTGCGCAAGAAGCTGCTAAAGCTGAAGAAAAAGACAAAGCAGGTAAGAAGAAATAATTTTTATTTCGTACCCATAAAAAAAACCGAAACAAAGAAATTTGTTTCGGTTTTTTTATACCTTCACCTTAAAGCGCTTTACCCATGGAAATAAAAGAATTAATGCTTGCCATTCACCAAACCAATATTGAAAAGGGATTTTGGGAAGACAAAGCCAATAGAAATGTTGGAGAAGTACTGATGCTCTGTGTGAGTGAGTTGGCAGAAGCCCTAGAAGCTCATCGCAAAAACAAGAAAGCTGATTTGCATGCCTACCAGCAAGCTGTTGCCGCTTTAAGCCCACAAGAGAAATTAGACAGCAAGGCCATCAATCCAATTTTTAAAACCCATATCAAAGACAGTTTTGAAGATGAAATTGCAGATACTGTTATCCGTTTGTTTGATATGAGCGAAGCATTTGGCATCGATTTAGAATGGCATGTGCAACAAAAATTAGCCTATAACAAATCACGCGAACATAAACATGGTAAGGCCTATTAATGATGCCTTATTTATTCCAATAAAAATAAATACACCAAGCATTCTTTTTATTTAAATTGCCCTTCGAATGAAGTATCTAATCATAGGTTTAGGAAATATTGGAGATGAATATGCCCATACCAGGCATAATATTGGTTTCGATGTGGCAGATGCATTGGCAGAAAAACACAAAGTTACCTTTAGCCCCGAACGTTATGCCGATGCTTGTGATTTTTCTTTAAAAGGAAAACAAATTACAATCATTAAACCCAATACCTATATGAATTTGAGCGGAAAAGCCGTTAGGTATTGGATGCAACAACTTAAAATTAATCCAGAAAATATATTTGTCCTAGTGGATGATTTGGCCATTGCGTTTGGCAAAATTCGCATAAGAGGCAATGGCAGTGATGCCGGACACAACGGATTAAAAAGCATCCAAGAACTATTACTTACCCAAAACTATCCGCGCTTGCGTTTTGGAATTGGCAACAATTTTCCAAAAGGAAGACAGGTAGATTTTGTGCTTGGAAAATGGGGAAATGAAGAATTAATTGAAATGCCAGCACTCATCAATAAATCGGTTCAAGCCACAGAAACCTTTGTTTTAAGAGGACTAAGCGCCAGTATGAACGAGTACAACAAATAACAAATGGCAGACAAACAAAAAAACAATTATGTAAGCAATTCTTTTTGGATGTTGCTTGAAAAATCTTCCAGAATCATTTCAGGTATTCTGGTTGGCGTTTTGGTTGTTCGCTATTTAGGTGATGCACAATTTGGCGTAATCACCTATGGATTAGGTATCATTGGCATTTTAACCATATTTTCCACCCTTGGTCTGGATAGTATTGTGGTAAGAGAATTGCTCATGCGTGGCAATGAAAAATACACCATTTTAGGCACCGCTTTTTGGCTGCGTTTTTTTGGTTCTATTGGCGTTGTGGCAGGTGCTTGTATTTATTCGCTTATGCGCGATCCAATTCAAACTACCTATATCGTTTTTTTATTAAGTCTATCCATCGTTTTTCAATCGCTCTCTGTTATTGATTTTTATTTTCAATCGAAAGTGAAAGGAAAATTAACAGCCATCAATCAGGTTATAACTCTGTTTACCTCTGCAATGGTAAAATTGGTTTTTATTTTTATCAATGCACCCCTTGAATGGTTTGCAACCATGGCGGCATTAGAAGCAGGTATTACCGCTTTAAACCAATTTATTTTTTATAGAATGGAAGGTGAAAAATTATTTCAATGGAATTTTAGCTGGAAAGAAGCAAAGTACCTTTTGCTGCTATCTAGTCCATTAATATTTTCTTCATTCATTCAATTACTTTACCAAAATGTAGACTCTATTTTAATTGCACGTTTTTTAAGAAACATGGGCATGGTAGGGCAATATGGCGCTGGTGTAAGAATTAGCCAAGCTTCCTATTTTATTCCTGTTGCCATTTGTGCTGCAGTTTTTCCTGGAATAGTAAACAACCGCGATAACAAAGAATTGCAGTTAAAACGCCTCACCCAATTGTATAGTTTAATGTTATGGGGCTCTATTTTTATTATTGCCGGTGCTATGGTTTTTGGCGATTGGGTAATTGGCTTATTGTATGGTGCAAAATTCCCAAGTGCACCACAAATATTTAAAATTCACATTTGGGTTTGCCTGCCAGTATACTGGGGAACCGCATGGGGTATGTGGATGTTGGCCATCCACAAACAACGCTATGTTTTATGGATGCAAATTCTAAATGCCATATTAATATTGGGATTTGAATTTTACCTCATACCACGCATTGGCATTTCAGGTGCTGCATACGCGCTGGTTATTGGTTCGTACATTGCCTTTGTATTTATGGTCATTGCCTACAAACCAAAAGAAGGATTAACCTTGTTTATTAAAGCCTTGAATCCCAAAAATATTCTTGAAGTAATTCGTTATTCTAAATCATAAAGATGCTCGTATTTGCACCACAAGCTACTAACAGACTCACTTATATTTTAGATTATCTGCTCACAGAGCGATTAGGAATAAATTATAAGCTCACAGATAACCTCGACTATTTCAAAAAATCTCAAAATTTCAAAATCAATTACAGCAATCAAATAGAAGAAGCTTGTATAAATATTCCACTGGTTCCGCTATTGTTTGAGGAAAATATTTACCTCCAAAAAACAACAACAAGCAAAGACAACAAATGGCAATATTTATTTTTTAGCCAAGCATATGCTGAAATTCCCGATTTTAAAATCAACACCAAATACCTTCCCTTCGATTTTTTTGCTGCTAGCTTTTATTTGTTAAGTCGTTACGAAGAATATTTGCCAAGTAGGAGAGATAGGCACAAACGCTTCAAAGCTTCAAATAGCCTGGCATTCAGAGAAAATTTTTTAGAAATTCCTTTGATAGATATCTGGCTTCAAATCTTTAAAGAATTCATACAAAATCAATACCCAACTGTTGAAATAAAGGAAGCACAATTCCAACAAATCAATACCATTGATATTGATTTTGCCTATAAATATTGGGGCCAATCTAGTTTCGCCTTGTTGCGTAAATTTATTGGTTCGATCCTAAATGGCCAAGCAGATAAAAATTGTTTTGTAAAACCACAAACCGACCCCTATGACCAATATGCGCATATGGCAAAAGTGGCTAACAAAAAAAACACCCAGACTGTTTATTTCTTGCTTTTAGCAAATTATGGGGCATACGATAAAAACATTTCCCCCCTATCAAAAACCTATTTCAATTTGGTGCAAAGTCTTCTGGCAAATGGTGTATGCGGAATTCATCCAAGCTACCGTTCCAATTTGCATAGTAAAAATTTACAACAAGAATTTACCCATTTTGAAAATTTAACAGGACAAAAACCCCTTCTTTCTCGCCAACATTTTTTAAAGTTGAATTTGCCTAGCACCTATGAAAAACTAGATAAAGAAGGAATTCAACATGATTATACCATGGCCTATCCCGACGCAATAGGCTTCAGAGCCTCCACCTGTTTTTCATTCCCATTTTTTAATTTAATAAACAACTGCAAAAGTGCATTACAAATTCACCCCAGCTGTTTAATGGATGTGGTATTGAAAAACCAATTGCATTGCACCCCTCTTGAAGCAATTGAAAGAATTAAACAGCTAAAAACTCAAGTAAAAACTGTAAATGGCCAATTTATTTCCATATGGCATAATTCTAGTTTTGACCAAAGCCAAGGATGGAAAGGATGGGATGAGGTTTATCAAAGCTTATTCGAATAAAATATTATTTTTGTAGTAATAGAAACCATGAACTCAGAACTTAAAATATACAATACCCTAAACAGGGAAACCAGCATTTTTAAACCTATACACGCAGGATTAGTAGGTATGTATGTATGTGGACCAACCGTATACAGCAATGCCCATCTTGGAAATGCACGCACGTATATTTCTTTTGACATTATGTTTCGCTATTTCTTGCACCTTGGCTATAAAGTGCGCTATGTACGCAATATTACAGATGCCGGTCATTTAGAAGGCGACCGAGATGAAGGTGAAGATAAATTTGCTAAAAAAGCAAAATTAGAACAGCTAGAACCCATGGAAATTGTGCAAAAATACAGCCTCGATTTTCATGAAGTTTTGAGACAATTTAACACCCTTCCTCCTAGCATTGAACCTACAGCAACTGGTCATATCATTGAACAAATTGAGATGACCAAAAAAATCATAGCAAATGGCTACGCCTATGAAAGCAATGGCAGTATATACTTTGATGTAGAAAAATTTTCGAAAGCGTATAATTATACCGCTCTTTCTAACAGGAATTTAGACGAATTACTCAACAATACCAGAACCTTAGACGGCCAAGATGAAAAGAAAGGTCGCTTAGATTTTGCACTTTGGATCAAGGCTAAACCAGAACATATCATGCGCTGGCAAAGCCCATGGGGAGAAGGATTCCCAGGATGGCATCTTGAATGTTCGGCCATGAGTTCTAAGTATTTAGGAAATGAATTTGACATCCATGGCGGTGGAATGGATTTGGTGCCTACCCACCATACCAATGAAATTGCGCAAAATATTGCTTGTCACCACACCCAACCTGCGCGCTACTGGGTTCATACCAATATGCTTACAGTAAATGGGCAAAAAATGAGCAAAAGCTTAGGTAATTCTTTTTTGCCAGCAGAATTGTTTAGTGGCAATCACCCTTTGCTAGAAAGAGGATACAGCCCAATGACCGTGCGCTTTTTTATGCTGCAAGCACATTATAGAAGCACTCTTGACCTAAGCAATGAAGCCCTACAAGCTGCCGAAAAAGGTTTAGCAAGGTTACTCAATGCCTGCAAATTAGCCAGTCAACTTAAAACGGGAAATGTGAGCAGCTTTTCTGTAGAAGAATTAAAAGACAAAGTATACGCCGCGCTCAATGAAGATTTTAATACACCTATTGCATTGGCAAATCTTTTTGAAGCAGTTAAATATGTTAACTTGGTAAATGATGGTAAAGAAACCCTTACCGCTGCAGACCAAGCGGCATTGGCGCAATTCTTGAACCAAATGGTGAAGGATGTCTTAGGACTAAAACCAGAACAAGAAGCAGGCACCGAGAAAATAGATGGCCTTATGAAAATGCTCATCAGCATGAGGGCGGAAGCTAAAAATAAGAAAGATTTTGCCACCTCCGATTTTATTCGCGACCAACTCAAAGAAATTGGGATTGAGATTAAAGACGGCAAAGAGGGTACAAGCTTTTCCATCCTATAAACTTATTAAATGGCTATTGTGAGCTATTAATTGGTGGGCTTTTTCCCATAAATAAACCTCATCTTCCCATAGAATTTATTTTACAATTACAAATCTTGTTTTGATACAAAAGCTGCTTTTGTAAATTGCAAAATTCAAAAATGCTAACCCTAAATTTCGCATTTAATTATTCAAATGAAAAAAATTGCCCTTATCCTGCTTTTCAGCAGTCTGCTGTCTGCATGTAAAAAAGACTTAGACTTTCACAAATTTGATACGGTAAATATCAATGCCGAATTTGGTGTTCCGCTTGCCAATATGGAAATCAAAATGAGTAATCTTTTGAAAGAAGATTCCAATATTTATTATGATCCCGATGGTTTTATTAGGTTTATTGTAAGACAGGATTCTATTGCCAACTTCCCTGTTGATAGCTTTATAAAAATGCCAAACCTTGCCCCAATTAATTTAACCAATAAATTGGGAATGATTGAGATTGGCAATGTAAGCGCAACCAATAGTAGAACATTGGGAGACATGGCAAACAATTTTAACCCAGCCACCAAGAATGCCTTAATTGCGGCCAATGGGAATACCGCTATTTTTCCTGCTATTACCGACCAAAATTTAAATATTACCCCATTTGATTTTACTACAAACCAGTTTTCAAGCATTACCATTGGAAAAGGCTTTTTGGTAATAGAAATAAAGAACAATTTAAAAGTAAGCATAAGCCAAGCCAAAGTAAACCTTTATAACCTGAGCCCTTTTCAAAACTTCCTCGGACAATTAACCTTTAACAATGTGCCTCCAAATGGTAGCAAAAAGGATTCAATTAATATTAGTAATACCATAGTTTCAAATAGTTTAGGTTACAATTTGCCAACCTTTAATAGCCTGGCCAGTGCAACTCCAGTACTAATTGATCTAAATGACAGCATCCAATTGGTTTTAAGCAGCAGTGGTGTTGGTGCTATTGGGGGAACAGCCATTTTTCCGAACCAAGATTTGTTTACAGAACATGTTCATGTAAATCTGCAAGCAGACGACCCAAGCACAAGAATTAAACAAATTGAATTTGATAATGGCGCTGTAAATTATAGCATAAGCTCTACCGTAAAAGAACAATTAAGTATAAAAATTTATTTAGAAGGAGCTACAAAAAATGGCAGCCCCTTGGCACCAACCATCATTAATATTAAGAACGAAACCAAAACGGGACAAATTGATTTATCCAATGTATTACTGGACATGGGCTTAGATAACGCACAACCCTATAATAAAATGACGGTTAGGATCGAACCAACGGTGGTTTCATCAAATACCTTATTAACTTTTGATTCTGCAGATTATGTAAGTTCCTCTTTTACTTTTGGCACATTAAATTTTAAAGAAATCAATGGCTATTTGGGAACAAGAGAAATTCCCTTTGAACCAAATGCACAAACAATAAGTGTGTTAGACCAGTTTGAAAATGGATTCCCTTTGTTCGATCCAAAAATGAACATTATTTCTTCTAATTCAATTGGTGTACCTATATCGGTAAGCTTTGATGCTATTGGCACTTCAGCCAAAGGACAAACACAAGCGCTCAATGCACCTACCTTTATAATGGGATATCCAACTATTGCACAAAAAGGACAAACCATTAATAGCACCATGGTTATAGATAAATCAAATTCATCTATCGCTCAAATGTTAAATATTGCACCAAATCAAATTGCCTTTGGAGGTAAAGCCAAAACAAATGCTGCTGGGTTTAATGGCTATACCGATTTCATTAGGAAAGGAAGTGGCATTGTAGTGGGTTATGAAATTCAAATGCCACTTAGTCTCAAAACTGGGAACTTAAAAATTGAAAAGACAATAGAAAATGTATTGTATAAAATTGAAAATGACTCTTTAAAAGAAAGTGTGTTTGGTACAGACAGTATTGAATACATTGATCTGGTATTAAGAGTAGACAATGGCATGCCTTTTCAATTAGACCTTTCTCTTTTATTTGCAGACAAAGACACAATTATAAGAGATACCATTTCGGTTGGAACCCTCATGCAATCTGCAATTCCAGATGTTAACGGAAGAACAAAGAAAAATACAGTTAGCTATTGCACCATCCGAATTACTGAAGAAAAATTGATGGCCATTCGCAAGAAAAACCTAACAAAAATGGTTGTACAATTAAACCTCAAAACATACAATAATGGAAACGAAGTGGTAAAAATATATTCAGACTACATTTCAAAAATTGGCATGTCGGCTAAAGTTAAAATGAAATATAAATTTTCAAAAAATAACTAATACCTCCAACTCAAAACATAAATAAAATGAAAAGATTTTTACTCATTGGCTTTTGTTTGATTGCAGGTTCTGTAAGTGCACAAACAAATTTAAGCTTCTATAATTTTAGATCGGTTGGACAAACCAATTTTCTCAACCCTGCTATCAATTCGCGCCAAGCTTTTACCCTAGGGGTATTGGATAATTATAACCATTATTACCTACCACAAATCACTGCCCGCGACGTTTTTAGATCGGATGAACCGGCAGATACAACCATTGTTAAACTGCTTCGCAACGACGCCTATCAATTTAAAGACATTCATTTATACAATGAAATAAACCCTTTGTTTTTTGGCATGCGTTTCAAGAAAAATTATATCTCATTTGGACTGCAAGTAAGCCTCAATCATCGCCTAAGTATTCCAAAAGTTCTACTCAATATGTTTTATTTTGGCAATACCGCCCCTGAAAATTTTGGCAAAGAAATAAAAGTAAGCGACTTGCAAGTAAATGTTTCATCTTATGCCTCCGCCTACCTATCCTATTCCCGTGAAATAAACGAAAAACTCACCATAGGTATAAAAGGTAAATACCATATTGGCATATACAATGGAGAACTCTTGCGCAATGTTTCTAGCTTTAAAACAGACAGCGGTCAAAACAATGCCTATAGGTTATCTGCAACAACAGATTATGAAATGAGAGGTGCTGGCCTAGATAGAATGCAAAGTCTTGTTACAGCCGGTTCGAACCAAATGCAATTTGGCTTGGATTACCTCAATAAACCTGTTGGCTCTGGCTTTTCTGTTGACTTAGGAATGAATTACAAAGTCAATAACAAACTCAGCATCTCGGCAAGTGTGCTCGATTTAGGTTATATTAATTGGAAAGAAACCACCAATTATAGTAGAAAAGCAAGTTTTGTCTTCGAAGGATTTTTAACAGAAGACCCAACAAAAATAGATTCTGTAACACTCAAAAATTTAAAGGATTCTGTCACCGAAATATTTAAGCCTGTTCAAACAGCAGGGGCTGCTTATAGAACCTATTTTAGTCCAAAAATTTATGTAGGTACCCAATACAATTTATACAACAGCGGTACTATTGGCTTATTGGGATTTGGAGAAATTTGGAATGGTAAATTATATGCAGGTGCAAGCGTTTCATACACGCAAAGAATTTGGCGCATTTTAGATTTACGTGTAAACTATAACATATACCGCCAACAATACACCAATTTGGGCGCAGGCTTCTCCTTAAATTTAGGCCCCATGGTTATTTATGCCTTATCAGACAATATTCTTGGACTTGTATCCATTGATGGGGTAAAACAATTACAAGGGCATTATAGCAATTCACGCATTGGATTAAATTTCAATATCGGTGGTAGGTTCGACCGTGACAATGATGGAGTACCAGATAGAAAAGACAAGTGTAAGAAAATTCCTGGCCTAATTAAATTTGATGGTTGCCCAGATACCGATAACGACAGTGTGCCTGAAAGCAGAGACGAATGTCCTGATGTGAAAGGTAGCATTTTGGCTAATGGTTGCCCAGATTTTGATGGCGACGGCGTGAAGGATGCTGCAGACTCTTGCATGGATGTAAAAGGAAGTATCAAAACCAATGGTTGCCCAGATGAAGATGGAGATGGCGTGGCAGATAAATTAGATGCATGTCCAAAAGATTTTGGTCCAATACAAACCAAAGGTTGCCCAGACAGAGACGGCGACGGTGTGCCAGATAAAACAGATGCCTGCCCAGAAATTCCAGGGACAATAGAAAACAAAGGTTGCCCAGAGAAAGGCAAATAAAAAACAATAAAAAAGTCCATGAACAATAATGATCATGGACTTTTTATTTTATGCTTAAACGCTAATTAGAATCTTTCAAAAGCACTAAAGAAGAATGATGCTTCACCAGCAGCATTTTCATCACTGTCGCTGCCATGAATGGCATTAGCTTCAATAGATTTTGCAAAACGATTACGGATAGTACCTTCAGCAGCCTTTGCTGGATCAGTAGCACCAATAAGGTTTCTAAAATCAACTACCGCATTATCTTTTACCAAAACGGCTGCTACAATTGGACCACTGGTCATAAAATCTACCAATTCGCCAAAAAACGAACGCTCACGGTGAATACCATAAAAATTCTCTGCAGTCTCTCTAGAAAGGTGCACATATTTCATGGCTTGAATAGTAAATCCAGCTGTTAGGATTTGATCGATAATTTTTCCGGTGTGGCCATTGGCAACAGCATCCGGTTTAATCATTGTGAAAGTTATATTGCTCATATCTTGTATTTATCGGGCCGCAAATTTAAGCGCTTCCATCAATTTATCATTAAAAGATTGAAAACAAATGACGTTAAGGCATTAAATTACAAATTTTACACCTTGTATTTTAGGCAATTGGAAAACATGCTATTCGCAAATAACTGACAACCAATTAATTAATTTAAAATTAAAATTATTCCTAAAAACAGAAAAAAAGGCTAAAAAAAAACAGGAAAAATTAGCATTAAAACCATTCATTAGTAGATATTTGCAGCCGCTTTGAAAAAACTCAACAACATTTCTCAAATCAAACCACTGCTAGAAGCAAGTGTGAAACCCCGTGTGGTTATTACAACCCACCACAAACCAGATGCAGATGCTTTGGGTTCGTCCCTAGGGCTTTGGCACTACCTAAACAAACTTGGCATTACCTCTACCATAGTTACGCCAACAGATTATGGCGATTTCTTGAAATGGATGCCGGGTGAACTTGAAGTAGTTAATTTTGAAGAGTTTGAGCAAAAGGGTACCGATTTAGTAGCAGAGGCAGACCTTATTTTTTGCCTTGATTTTAATGCATTAAAACGAATCAATAACCTGGGCCTTTTGGTTGCCAAATCGGATGCAAAAAAAGTATTAATTGACCACCATTTGGAACCAGAGGGATTTGAAGATTACCGCCTATGGACCACCAAAGCCAGTTCCACTTCAGAATTAATCTTTTGGCTCATGGAATTAATGGGTCATATGGATCATTTAGATGAAGATATTTCAAGTTGTTTGTATGCCGGTATTATGACAGATACTGCATCCTTTAAACATCCTTCAACTACCCCAACTACCCACCGCGTGGCAGCAATGCTATTGGAAAGAGGTGCAAAATCGAACCGAATTTTTGAGGCGGTGTACGATAACTATTCAGAATCTAGAACGCGGTTTATTGGTTATTGCTTGAGCCAAAAACTACAAATACTGAAAGAATACAATACAGCGTTAATAGTGGTAAATGCCGAAGAATTGAAGCAATTCCAAATTATTACTGGTGATAGTGAAGGCCTTGTTAATTATGGCCTATCCATTTCTGGGATGCAGCTTTCTGTGCTTATCATTGACAGAACTGTTGCCCGTAAAATGAGCTTTAGATCAAGAGATCAGTTTCCTGCCAACGAATTTGCTAGAAAACATTTTAATGGTGGAGGCCATTTCAATGCAGCTGGTGGCGAGAGTTCAGACCCACTTGAAATGGTAGAATGGAAATTTAAAGAGGCATTAAAAGATTATAAAAATTTATTACAATTAAAACCATAAACAACATGAAAAAAATGTTAGCCGGCGTAGCTGCCATCTTGTTATTAGCAGCTTGCAACCGTTTCGAAAAATTACCTAATGGAATTGAATACAAAATTGTTAAAACCAGCGATGATGCAAGAATGGTAGCTGCGGGCGACAATCTACATATTCACTTAAAAGGTGTTATCGAAAAAAATGATTCAACATTATTTGATTCATACAAAAACAACAAACCTTATTACATTCCTGCCGGCGAACCAACTTTGAAAGATTTGTTTGCTATCCTTAAAAAAGGTGACAGTGTTTTGTTTAAAGTAGTTGCCGATACTTTATTTGGAAACTTTGGCGAACCATTGCCTCCAGGTGTAGAAAAAGGTGATATCATTTCTTTCAGCGCTAGCTTAGTAGATATTTACAACCCACAAGAAATGCAAAAGAAAATTGACGATCAAAACCAAGAATTCTTGGTAAAAGACTCAATTGCCTTGGGTGCATACTTAAACGGATTAAAAGATGTTCAAATCACCAAAACTGGTTTAAAATACCAAGTAGTAACAGCTGGAAAAGGTAAAGCAGTTAAAAAAGGTGATAAAGTAACCGTAAAATACAGAGGTTCATTATTAGATGGTACCATCTTTGACGAAACCAAAGAAGGAACACCTGAATTTACATTCACTGTAGGTGCAGGTCAAGTAATTGCTGGTTGGGATGAAGGTTTCCAATTAATGAAAGAAGGCGATAAATTGAAATTAATTATTCCTTGGAACTTAGGTTACGGTCCTCGTGGAAGTGGCCCAATTCCTCCATACTCAACCTTATTGTTTGACGTTGAATTGGTAAAAATTAACTAATAACTATGCTAAAGAAATTTCTCTTAATAGCTTGTATTGGATTGGCAATACCCGCTATGGCACAAGACAAAGCTGTGAAATCAGCAAAAAAAGAAAAAGCAAAATCTGAAAAACCAAACGCTAAAAGAAAAATTAAAGTGAACGAAGAATATACCACCGCATCTGGCCTTAAATACAAGGTAACCGAACAAGGTAAAGGCAGAAAAGTTGAAGTAGGCGATAAAGTAACCGCACACTATACGGGTCGTTTAACCAACGGCGTAAAATTTGACAGCTCAAAAGACCGAAACCAACCCTTCTCATTTACAGTGGGTGCTGGTATGGTTATTAGAGGTTGGGATGAAGGATTTGCCTTATTAAATATTGGCGATAAAGCTGTATTTACTATTCCACCTGCCATTGCTTACGGCGAAAGAAATATGGGCACCATTCCTCCAAACAGTACCTTGGTGTTTGAAGTAGAAGTAATTGATGCCGTAACACCCGTTAAACCAAAACCATTTGATGTAAAAGGTAAAGATACTTTAACTACTGCAACTGGATTGCGTTATATTATTGTAAGCCAAGGCACAGGTGTAAAAGCTGAAGCAGGTAAAACTGTTGATGTTCATTACACAGGCTATTTAATGGATGGTAAAATTTTCGATTCATCTATTGAACGTGGCGATCCTATTAGCTTTCCTTTAGGTCAAAAAATGGTGATTCCAGGTTGGGAAGAAGGAATTGCATTGATGAAGGTTGGCGATAAAATTCGTTTAATTATTCCAAGTGAATTGGGCTACGGCGCAAATGGTGCTGGAGGAGTTATTCCTCCAAATGCCACACTTATTTTCGACGTAGAATTAATGAATGTGAAATAACATTTAAAGAATAAAAAAAAGGCAGCTGGTAAATTTACTAGCTGCCTTTTTTTATTTTACATGTTTTAGGTAAAGCTCATTGAGTATTCCATCTTTTAATCCGGTATTGTCTGGACTATAGGCTATATTGATATCTGCCCAATTCAAAATACGCAAATAAATATCTGCAGAAACATCAATAATATCTGCCCTATCTGGATTTAATTTATACTCCTCTATGCGCTCTTGTAATGACATTTTGCTTACCTTACGGTGAAAGTCTTTGAGTTGGCTACGTGTAAATGTTTTAGTCCCCACCTCCGGACTTAAAATGCCAAATATTTTATTAATGGTCCCGCTGGTTACAACCGCGTTTAGTGGATTTAATCCGGCAGTTTTATGCTTCACCCAATGTTCAATAGTTTGCCACGTTTTTTCTTTAACAGCGCCATCCATCATGCGCACAGTTCCTATATCAAATGAAACCGAACTGATCACTTTTTGATTGGAGATTACTGTCATTTCAGTAGATCCGCCCCCAACATCAATGGTTAAATAATTTTTATTGGGTTCAAACAAATTACCAATGGAGCCAAGAATTAATTCACTCTCTCGTTTTCCATTTATTATATGAATTTTTAAGCCAAAGGCTTCTTCAATTTTCTTTATAATTTTTGTGCCATTCTTGGCCTCACGCATGGCACTGGTAGCACAAGCCATATAATGATCTACCTCAAAAGCATCCATCATAAACTTATAAGACGCCATTGCTTTGTAAAACACTTTGCGCTTCTCTTTACTAATCCACTTTTCTTTAAATGCATCATCCCCCAAACGAATGGGAATACGAACAAACTCTAATTTTTTAAAGCGCTCTCCAATTTCATTGTCATTGGTTCGCACAATTTGCAAACGAACGGCATTGGATCCAATATCTATAGCTGCTAATTTCATTTTTCAACTTAAGCTTTAAACAACCTCAGTATCCATGGAAGTCGGTTTCTTTTTAACCTATAATAGTTCCGTTTTTCTGCACCAAAACTCTTAAAGAATCTAGCAATGCCTTCAATTTCTGAACCTTCAAAATCAAATAACATTTGAAGGTTAGAAAATTGAAACAAAAGGCTGTCCATTAGGAAGGTCATACCTCCCATTTCTCTCCCCTGCTCAGAGCCATTACCTAATAAGAAGATTATTCTATTTTTATGCACTAAGAAAGCGCCAGCAGCAAGCATTTCGCCAGATTTGCTGTATACCCCTTTGCATAAAATATTTCTGGTGGTATGCGCCATTTCCATGAGTTCTTGCAATCGGTTGTAATCGCTTGATTTTACGCCACGCGTACTAATTGCTTTATGCAATTTATAAAACACCAAAACCTCTTTTGAAGAGATACTGCGCAATTCTAAACCAAATTTCTTGGCACTTTTTAAATTCCGTTTTGCTTGTGAATTGTATCCTTTTTGTATTTTCTCGTAGGGTCGATCCAAATCCAACACATAATTCTTGCGCTTCTTTATTTTTACCTTTTCATCCAATACATGGTTCTGTTCATTGAGTTGAATATCAATAAAACGAAAACTAGATGGAATGGCATGCAAAAACTGCTGCAAGGTTTCTTGCGAAATGGCAGTTTTAGAAAAAACGCCTAACTGCTGCGTAAAAAAGGGTTGACTGAGGTATTTAATAAAATACTTGCGGTGAGCCGTTAATGGCATCACCGCAAGATAATCGCCCAATACCAGGGCTTCCCAATTGGGCGAAACAATATCTAAATACCAACTATAACCATATACCATAGAATTTACAGATTGCTCTATGCATAAATCCCATTTAGCCTGATCTATTTCAGTATGGCGAAGGTATTGAATCAAGGTGTTTGCTGTTTAGAATGGCAAATCATCTGTGCTGGCGTCGCCAGAAGAAGGCATTTCGTTTTCAACGAAAGGATCTGGCTCAGTGCTAGCAGATGCACCGCCTGTAGAACCTTCAATTCTCCATGCATTTACATTGGTATACCATTTGCCATTGTATTCGCGAGACTCAAGGTTCAAAGAAACCTTAATTTCATTGCCTGGAACATGTTTTTTAAGCTCTTGGGTTTTGTCGCCCATTACGCTTATACATACTTTTTTAGGGTATGTTTCTTGTGTTTCAATAACAAACTCTTGTTTAACCCATTCTTTTCCAGCTTTGCTGGTTCCTGTTGTAATAGGCATGATTTGTAAAATCTTGCCAGTAATGTCTAAAGCCATATCGTTCTTAAAATTTTTTGTTAAAAATAACCCATCCTTCAAACTTTTCAAAGGAGGAAAAAATGCAATTGCCACAAATCACAAAAAAATAACCGCTCACGCTTGTCTAACCTGAGCATTAGCAAGCCTTCACAAGCATAAAAGTTTAAATCCGGTTTACAGGAAAATAGTCCACACTATTTCAACCTTTTCCTCATTTTACTTTTTTAGGGCAATATGCAATTCGTCTAACTGCTTTTGGTCAATTTCACTTGGACCATCAATCATAACATCTCTGCCTGAATTGTTCTTAGGGAAGGCAATAAAATCTCTGATACTTTCTGCTCCACCAAACAAAGAGCATAACCTGTCAAAGCCAAATGCAATACCAGCATGTGGAGGTGCGCCAAATTCAAAGGCATTCATCAAAAAGCCAAACTGACTTTGCGCTTGTTCTGGTGTAAAACCTAAAATGCCAAACATTTGTGCTTGTAAATCTTTGTTAAAAATACGCACAGAACCACCACCAACTTCTACTCCATTAATTACTAAATCGTAAGCATTGGCTCGAACCGAACCTAAATTGCCAGAAGCCAATAAGGCAACATCCTCTGGCTTAGGTGAGGTGAATGGATGGTGCATGGCAAAATACCTGTTTTCTTCTTCGTTGAACTCCAATAATGGAAAATCTAAAACCCATAAACAAGAGAAGTTATTTTTATCTCTTAAGCCCATGCGGGTTCCCATCTCTAAACGCAATTCATTTAATGCCTTGCGGGTTTTGTCTGCAGCACCTGCTAATATTAATATCAAATCATTGGGTTCGGCATTAAAAGCCTTAGCCCAAGCATTCAAAGCGGTTTCATCATAAAATTTATCGACTGAAGATTTTACGGTTCCATCTTCATTTACGCGTGCGTAAACCAAACCAGTTGCACCAATTTGCGGACGTTTTACAAAATCTGTTAACTCATCCAATTGCTTACGGGTATAGCTTGCACAGCCCTTGGCACAAATACCAACCACCAATTCTGCCTCGTCAAAAACCTTAAAGTTTTTACCTGCAACCACATTGTTAGCGGTATCATTCAACTCAACAAACTTCATTTCAAAACGGGTATCTGGTTTGTCCGAACCATAATATTTCATAGCATCTGCATAGCTCATGCGTGGCACGCTTTGCATATCAATACCTTTTACGGTTTTAAAGAGATGTTTCACCAAACCTTCAAACATATTGAGCACATCTTCCTGCTCCACAAAACTCATTTCGCAATCAATCTGAGTAAATTCTGGTTGCCTGTCTGCGCGTAAATCTTCGTCTCTAAAACATTTTACAATTTGGTAATAACGATCCAACCCTGCCACCATTAACAATTGCTTGAAGGTTTGCGGCGACTGCGGTAAAGCATAAAATTGCCCGGGGTTCATTCTACTTGGCACCACAAAATCTCTCGCTCCTTCTGGAGTAGATTTAATTAATACAGGGGTTTCTACCTCTGTAAAATCTTGTGCATCTAAATAACTCCTGGTTTGTTGCGCCATTTTATGACGCAACATTAAATTATTTCTAACAGGGGTTCTACGTAAATCCAAATAGCGGAATTTCATACGCAAATCATCGCCACCATCTGTTTGATCTTCTATAGTAAAAGGAGGGGTTTTGGCCTCATTCAATACCTGTAAATCTTCTACAATTATTTCAATTTCTCCCGTAGGAATTTGTAGGTTTTTATTTTCACGTTCCTTAACGGTACCGCTCACCTGCAATACAAATTCACGACCTAATTTTCTTGCCTTTTCACATAATTCAGCATTGCTTTCCATGTTAAAGGCCAACTGGGTTAAGCCATACCTATCGCGTAAGTCAATAAAAGTCATGCCCCCCAAATCGCGGCCTTTTTGCAACCAACCACATAAGGTAACTTTCTTCCCAGCATCCGTTAGACGCAATTCTCCACAAGTATTAGATCTATACATAATTATCCTTTTCTTCTTTCCATTTTCAACATTAAAATGGGAGTGCAAGTTAAGAAAGGCAGAGGTGGAAAAAAAGTTTCTTGGCACTACAAATCCAGAAATTGGCCAAACCTCAAGAATTTAGCATTTCTATCCACCATTTTTAGTGAATTAAAACAATTGAAAGTAAAAATAAATTATCCTTGTAGACATAAATGGAAAATATTTTTAACCACGAATGGTTCATGCGTGAGGCTTTAAAAGAAGCCCAAAAAGCTTTTGAAATAGGCGAAGTACCTGTAGGTGCAGTGGTAGTTTATGAAAACAAGATTATTGGGAAAGGGCATAACCTTACCGAACAATTGCATGATGTAACAGCCCATGCCGAAATGCAAGCTATAACTGCGGCGGCAAATTATATTGGAGCCAAATACCTATCAGAATGTACCTTGTATGTAAGCCTCGAACCATGTTTGATGTGTGCAGGAGCCATTTATTGGAGTAAAATTGGTAAATTGGTATTTGGGGCAAACGACCCAAAACGCGGATTTTTAAGAGAAGGGAAGCATGTTTTACACCCCAAAACCACACTAGAACATGGCGTTATGGCTGAGGAAGCCGCTGAATTAATGAAATCCTTTTTTCAAAAATTGCGGTAAGCACCAATTTTGTATATTTGTCACTCAAAAAATAACAATCATATGTCATTCGAACTACCAAAACTACCATACGAGTATACAGCACTCGAGCCGCATATTGATGCGCGCACCATGGAAATTCACCACAGCAAACACCACAATGCTTATGTTACCAACCTAAACGCTGCCTTGGCAGGTACAGAAGGTGAAAACCACAGCATTGAAGACATTTGCAAAAACATTAGCAAATACCCAGCTGCCGTTAGAAACAATGGCGGCGGACATTTTAACCATAGCTTGTTTTGGACCATCATGGGAGCCAACAAGGGTGGCATGCCAACTGGTAAATTAATGGATGCTATTACCAACGAATTAGGTGGTTGGGATAAATTTAAAGAAGACTTTAACAAAGCAGGTGCTACCCGTTTTGGTTCTGGTTGGGCTTGGTTGTGCGTTAATGCTGATAAAAAATTAGCTGTTTGCTCTACACCAAACCAAGACAATCCTTTAATGGATATTGCAGATTGCAAAGGCACCCCAATTCTTGGATGCGACGTATGGGAACATGCTTATTATTTGCATTACCAAAACCGCAGACCAGATTA
>CANFSD010000014.1 GCA_947449515.1 Bacteroidota bacterium | reverse complement strand
TTTAACCCAATTGGTGCACATGAATCTGCCCTTATTGGAGAATTACCGATTGGGGTTCCAAACAATTTAGTTCCATACATTACACAAACTGGCATTGGCAAAAGAGCAGCCCTCACTGTGCATGGTAATGATTACCCAACCCCAGATGGTACATGCATTAGGGATTATATTCATGTGGTTGATATTGCAAAAGCGCATGTGGCAGCCATTGATTTTTTAGCTAAAGAAAAATATCATAATCCTTTTTCCGTTTTCAATTTAGGAACGGGGCAAGGCAATTCTGTTTTAGAAGTAATTCAGGCATTTGAAGCAGTGAGTGGTGTAAAATTAAACTACCAAATTGGCCCAAGAAGAAGTGGTGATATCATTCAAATTTATGCCGATTGCCATAAGGCATGGAATGAATTAGGATGGAAAACAATATACGATTTAAAACAAAGCATGGCCAGCGCATGGAAATGGGAACAGGCTTTGGCAAAACAATAAAATACTATGAATAGAAATATATTAATCACCGGAGGTGCCGGTTTTATTGGCTCGCATGTGGTTCGTTTGTTTGTAAACAAATACCCTAATTACCAAATTCACAACTTGGACAAATTAACCTATGCAGGAAATTTGAAAAACATTACCGACATAGAAAATGCTCCTAATTACCATTTTCATAAAGTAGATATTGTTGATGCAAATGCCCTGAATGAATTATTCAAAAAACACCAATTTGATTCTGTAATTCATTTGGCAGCCGAGAGCCATGTGGATCGCAGCATTACAAACCCATTGGAATTTGTGATGACCAATGTAGTTGGCACGGTAAATTTATTAAATGCAGCCAAGGAAATTTGGAAAGACAAGATGGAAAACAAAAGGTTTTACCATGTTTCTACAGACGAAGTCTATGGCAGTTTGCATGATGGCGGTTTCTTTTTAGAAGAAACCCCGTATGACCCTCAATCACCTTATTCTGCTAGCAAAGCAAGTTCAGATCATTTTGTGCGTGCCTACCACAATACCTATAAAATGCCCGTTGTTTTAAGCAATTGCTCAAACAATTATGGTCCGAACCAATTCCCAGAAAAATTAATTCCATTGTTCATTAATAATATTCGCAACAACAAAGCTTTGCCTGTTTATGGCAAAGGTGAAAACGTGCGCGATTGGTTGTATGTGTTAGACCATGCCAGGGCCATTGATGATGTATTTCACAAAGGGGCCAATGGTGAAACCTATAATATTGGTGGATTTAACGAGTGGACCAACCTTGATTTAATTAAAGTAATTTGCAAAACGGCAGACAAAAAACTTGGTAGAGCCGAAGGAGAATCTGAAAAATTAATTAGCTATGTAACAGACCGTGCAGGACACGACTTACGTTACGCCATTGATGCCAATAAAATAATGAAAGAACTTGGCTGGGAACCAAGTTTACAATTTGAAGAAGGCATTGCCAAAACCATTGATTGGTATTTAGAAAACCAAGAATGGATGGACGAAGTTACCAGCGGTAATTATGCCAAATATTACGATCAAATGTACCAAAACAGATAAGCATTAGCCATGAAAGGAATTATACTCGCCGGTGGAAGCGGCACCCGTTTGCACCCCCTCACCATTGCTGTTAGCAAGCAATTGATGCCGGTTTACGACAAACCAATGATTTACTATCCGCTTAGCACTTTGATGTTGGCAGGTATTAGAGAAATTTTAATTATTTCTACGCCACATGATCTTCCTGGATTTAAAAAATTATTGGGCGATGGTTCTCAAATTGGATGTAGGTTTGAGTATGCAGAGCAACCTTCACCGGATGGCTTGGCGCAAGCATTTATAATTGGGGCAGATTTTATTGGAAAAGATAAAGTGGCATTGGTATTAGGCGACAATATTTTCTATGCAGCAGGTTTGAGCCAACTATTACAAAGCAATAATGACCCTGATGGTGGCGTGGTATTTGCTTACCACGTAAACGACCCAGAGCGCTACGGCGTAGTGGAGTTCGACCAAAACATGAAAGCATTGAGTATAGAAGAAAAACCAAGTGAACCAAAATCAAGTTATGCGGTTCCTGGTTTATATTTTTACGACAACAGCGTAGTAGAAATAGCTGCCAATATTAAACCCTCACCAAGGGGTGAATTAGAAATAACAGATGTAAATAAAGTGTATCTGGCGGCAGGAAAATTAAAGGTAGGTGTATTGCAACGCGGCACGGCTTGGTTAGATACAGGTACTTTTGATTCATTGATGCAAGCTGGTCAGTTTGTACAAGTAATTGAAGAACGCCAAGGATGGAAAATTGGCTGTATTGAAGAAATTGCCTACCGCATGGGATGGCTAGATAATGCAGGTCTTGAGCGTGAAGCTAAAAAATATTTAAAGAGCGGATATGGTAAATACATCATGGGCCTGCTTAAATAATTCATTACAAAAAATAAAAAGAAACCTATATGAACCCACAACATGAAGCATTGAAAAAATTTGGTTACCAAATTAATTATGCACTCGAAAATTACAGCAATCACGGATTGTCTGCTTCACAATTCTCCAATATTTTAATTGGTGGATTAGGTGGCAGTGGGATTGGCGGTCGTATTGTGAAAACTATTTTCATGAACGAATTTCCAATTCCTGTAGAAGTAATTGCCGATTATTCATTACCAGCCTATGTGAACGAAAAAACCTTGATTATTTTAGGTTCGTACAGCGGAAATACCGAAGAAACTTTAGCCATGTTTGAAGAGGTTAAAGGAAAAGGCAGCACAGTTATTGTGCTTACCGGTGGTGGTAAATTAGCTGCTTTGGCTAATGAACACCATATGAAAACCTATATGATTGAACAAGGTTTTCAACCTAGAATGGCATTAGGCTTTTCACTCACCTATTTGGTGCAAATCTTTGGCGAATTAATGGGCAAAGAAGTGAAGGGTGAATTGCAAAGTATTGTAAGATTATTTGACGATTGCACCCCGTATTTTGAAGATGCAGAACAAGTATTTCATACCATTCAATCTAAAAGCAAATCTAAATTTGTAGTATTGAGCGATGCGCAGTTTGAAGCTGTTGCCACCCGCTTTGCACAACAAATTCAAGAGAATGCCAAACATGAGTGCTTTACCCATGTTGTGCCAGAACATAACCACAATGTAATTGAAAGTTATTATGGCACTTTAGATACTGTTTTCTTCTTTTTAAATTCAAACAGCAATGCACGTGTAGGATCTAGATTTGAATTTTTAAATGGATTATTGGAAGTTGAAAACCATAAAATTATTGAGATGGGTGTAGAAGAATTTACCTTAGCATCTGTTTACCAAACTATCCATCGCCTCGACTGGATTAGCTTGATGGTGGCGGATTTTAGAAAAGTTGATTCATTGAACGTTCCTAATATTGCCTCTCTTAAAGAATTTTTAGAAAAGGTATAATTTGTCGTTTTTATCTAAAATATTTGGCAAAAAAAGCGTGGAGGAAAAATCCTCCACGCAATTTGTAAATCCAATACAAGTTGAGTTTCACTCCCACCTCATTTTTGGGGTAGATGATGGGTGTGAAACCATTGAACAAAGCATAGAAATATTAAGACATTTTGAGAAGCTGGGCATGCGTAAGGTAATTACCACCCCGCATGTAATGTCTGATTTTTACAAAAACAGCAAGGAAAATATTTATCCTCTCAGGGACCAAATTAGAAAACGCCTGCAAGAGGAAAATATTCAAATTGAATTTGATGCCGCCGCAGAATACATGATTGATGATGGTTTTGAGAAAAAAATAGCTGCCGGTAATCTCCTTACTTTTGGCCCAGAAGGAAAACACATTTTGGTGGAATTGCCTTTTATGACCGAACCTAGAAACTTTAGCAGCTGCTTATTTGAATTACAAATTGGCGGTTTTATTCCTGTTTTGGCCCATCCTGAGCGCTACTTATATTATGCCAATGAGAAAGAAAAATACCACGAACTCAAAGACCGTGGTGTATTGTTTCAACTCAATATGCTTTCTACATTAGGCTATTACTCTAAGCCTGTAGCCGATGCCGCCAATTACCTGGTGAACCAAAAACTAATAGATATGGTAGGTTCGGACACCCACCATATGCGCCACATGCAACTATTACCTGAGGCCATTGCAAACAAAACCTACAAAAAAGTTTGTGAAGCCGAATTATTAAATAATTATTTATAAATGACACCTTAACTTTGTGTCATGATCAGAAAATTATTTTTCCTTCTCCTATTCCAAGCAAGCTTATTTTCAACTAGCCTTTTTGCATCAGACTTTACCATTGCCAATGAAAAAGGCAAAGAGGTGCTTGACCTTTTTGTAAATAAGAAATTTGCGCAAATTGAAGCCAAGGTGGATACCCTATATAGAAGCTATTATTCTGCCATAACCCTTGAGCGCGATTGGAATGAGCTACTGGGAACATACGGTAATTTTGTAAGTGCTAAAGTGGTAAACTATGAGAAGAACCAATACTATAACTTCATTGCCTACAAAATAAATTTTGAGTACTTACCCTATATTTTCAATATAAGTTACAACGAACAAGGTAATATTATATATATATCCTTTATGCCAGCACATAAAATTTATGTGGCGCCAGATTATTGTGATGTAACTAAATTTTTAGAAAGAAAAATTACAGTTCACAATGGCTTTTATGATTTGCCAGGAATCCTTACCATGCCAAATGACCTAGCTAAAGCACCCTTGGTAATTATTGTTGTGGAGGCAGGACCTACAGATAAAGACGGTTCGTACGAAGAGAACAAGCCATACAAAGATTTGGCTTGGGGACTTGCTAGTAAAGGGTTTGCAGTTTTTAGGTATGAGAAAAGATCAAACAATTATGGCATTTATTTGGCGCGTGATAAAGCTGCCTATGAAACTTTTACACCAAGGGAAGATTTATTGGACGACCTCTACCGGTCTATTGATACTTTAAAAACTTTACCGGATGTTGATCCTCAAAAAATTTATATTTTGGGTCATGGCCAAGGTGGCATGCTTGCACCACTTGTGGCAAAAGAAAGAAATGACGTTAGAGGAATTATTATGTTGGGCGCCAATGCTAAAAGGACCCAAGAAATGATGATTGACCAATACAAATATTTGAGCACCGTTACCCCAAATAAAAAACCAGAATACGATGCCCAAACCATAAATGCTATTCGCAGCATGGATAAAAAATTAAATCCTTTAACGGAGCATGATAGAATGCCATACAGCGTGCAGGCTACTTATTGGGTTTGGCTTAATAAATACAAGCATTTAGAAGTAAGCAAAAAGCTCAAAAAACCAATGCTAATTTTACATGGCGATCGCGATTACCAAGTGAACATGGAGAATTTGGAACTATGGCATAAGACATTGGATAAGAACCCAAATGTTACCATTAAGAACTATCCTAAACTCAACCATTTGTTCTATTCTGGCGAGGTTGCCTCTACCTATAGTGAATATTACCTCAAAGGAAACCTGCCGGATTATTTGGTGAAAGACATTTGCGACTGGCTTTCAAACCATTAAAATTAGGACTTTAAAACAAATTTTTTACACAAGTCAATGCCCGTATTGTGCTATATTTGGCGCAAATTTTACGGACATACATGGATCATTTCTCTTATATTTCTAATGCCGACGTTTCGGCCATTGATGCGCTTCACCAACAATACCTCCTTGACCCTGAATCTGTTGACTTTGGTTGGAAGAAATTTTTTGAAGGATTTACCCTCGGTTCGAACCAAAATGTAGGTCCCGTTTCTGAAGAAGCACTCAAAGAAATTCATGTCTTGAACCTCATTCAAGGCTACCGCACACGTGGTCACTTGTTTACCAAAACCAATCCGGTAAGAGAAAGAAGACAATACACCCCAACCTTGGCCATTGAGAACTTTGGCTTGAGCAAAGCCGATTTGGAAAAATCTTTTACTGCTGGCGCCGAAATTGGCTTGGGAAAAGCAAAATTAAAAGACATTGTTGCTCACCTCGAGCAAACTTATTGCCAAAGCATTGGAGCAGAATTTATGTTTGTGCGCCAACCCAAAAAATTAGAATGGCTCAAAGCCAAAATGGAAACGGGCAAAAACACCCCGCAACTTACATTGGACGAAAAACGCCATATCCTTTTTAAATTAAACCAAGCTACCATTTTCGAAAATTTCCTACATACCAAATTTGTTGGTCAGAAAAGATTTAGTTTGGAAGGTTTAGAAACCCTCATTCCGGCTTTAGATTTTGTAATTGAATCGGGGGCAGATTTAGGTGTAGAAGAATTTGTTTTAGGGATGGCACACCGCGGTAGACTGAATGTGTTGGCCAATACCCTCAACAAAACTTACGACGAAATTTTTAAAGAGTTTGAAGGAAAATCTGCCGAAGATGACGGTATTTTTGAAGGAGATGTGAAATACCACATGGGTTTTTCAAGTGAGGTAAAAACGCATAAGGGTAAAAAAGTAAAATTGAGTTTATGCGCAAACCCTTCCCATTTAGAAACTGTAAACCCTGTTGTAAAAGGTATTACACGCGCAAAATTAGAAGGTAATTACAAAAACGATATTGATAAAGTAGCTCCTATTTTAATTCATGGCGATGCCTCTGTGGCTGGCCAAGGAATTGTCTATGAAGTGTTGCAAATGGCTGGTTTAAGCGCTTATTCGGTTGGCGGTTGCATTCATATTGTTGCCAATAACCAAATTGGTTTTACTACCAATTATACAGATGCACGTACATCCACCTATTGTACAGATGTGGCTAAAACAACTTTGTGCCCTGTTTTTCACGTAAACGCAGATGATGTTGAAGCAGTAGTTTATACCGTTAAATTGGCAATGGAATACCGCCAAGAATTTAACAGTGATGTTTTTATTGATTTATTGGGTTACCGCAAATATGGACACAATGAAGGCGATGAGCCACGTTTTACCCAACCAGTTTTATACAAAGCCATAGCAGCGCAAGTAAATCCACGTGAGCTCTATAACAAAAAATTAATGGCCGGTGGAAGTATTGAAGCAGAATTGGCCAAAGAAATGGAAGCCAGTTTTAGAAGCATGCTTCAAGAAAAACTAGAAACATCTAAAACAGCTAAACCTGCTAAAGTAAAAAACTTTGTAAAAGATGTTTGGAACGGCTTTAGACCCGCAGCAAGAGAAGATTTTGAAAGCTCACCTGTAACTGCTGTTGATGCTAATTTATTCAAAGAATTAGCAGACCAACTTACCAATATTCCAAGCAACTTTAAGGCCTTTTCTAAAATTGAAAAATTGATGAAAGACCGCAAAGCCATGATTGGTACAAACAATTATGATTGGGCAATGGGTGAATTATTGGCTTATGCAACCCTGAGCAATGAAGGACACAGAGTGCGCATGACCGGGCAAGATTGCGAAAGAGGAACCTTTAGCCATAGACATGCTATTATTAGACAAGAAGATTCTGATGCCGCATATAATACCTTTGACAGCCTAGGAAAGAACAAAAAAGGCAAAGTGTTTTTTCACAATTCTCTTTTGAGTGAATATGCCGTTTTAGGTTTTGAATATGGTTACAGTATGGTTACGCCAAACGACCTTACCATTTGGGAAGCCCAATTTGGAGATTTTGCCAATGGTGCTCAAATTATTATCGACCAATACATTGCCAGCGCAAGTGCAAAATGGAAAACCTTTAGTGGCCTTACCCTCCTTTTGCCTCATGGTTATGAAGGCCAAGGACCAGAGCATTCATCGGCGCGCGTAGAACGATTTTTACAATTGGCAGCCAATTGGAACATGCAAGTATGTAATATTACCACACCCGCAAATTATTTCCATGCTTTACGCAGACAATTGCATAGAAAAGACACCCGCATACCATTGGTAGTAATGACACCAAAAAGTTTATTACGCCATCCCGCATGTGTGAGTAAATTAGAAGATTTTACTTCTGGCGGATTCCAAGAAGTAATAGACGATGCAAGTGTTAAAGCCAAAGAAGTGAAACGCGTTTTATTGTGTACAGGCAAAATCTATTATGAATTGTTGGAAAGACAACAAAAAGAAAACAGAAAAGATATAGCCATTGTAAGGTTAGAACAATTGTATCCAATGCCAGAAAAACAATTAGAAATTATTTATTCTAAATATGCTGGAGCAGAATTCTGTTGGGTACAAGAAGAACCAAAAAATATGGGCGCGTGGTTAAACTTAATGCGTTGGGATGCTAACTTAAAACTCAAACGTATTTCTAGAGAATCTAGTGCTTCGCCAGCTACTGGATATAGCAAAGTACATGCTGTAGAGCAATTGGCAATTATAGATGCTGCCTTTACTTTATAAACCTAAAACTGTTTTTAATTTTACATAACCCGTTTTACTCAAGGGTATTTTTTCGCCGTCCTTGATGACTACAAAATCTGGCGGATCTATTTTTTGAATCTGCTGGGTTGGAATAATATAAGATCGGTGTACGCGAATGAAATCCTTTGCGGCCAATCCTTTTTCAAAATAGGCCATTGTTTTCTTTTTAAGGAATGTTTGGGTAGCCGTATGTATTTTGATATAATCGCCGTAGGCTTCAAAATATTTTACATCCTGCAAAGGCAAAACAATTACCTCATGGTGATGCTTAACTACAATTCTTTGTATGGAATCGTCTTGGTTAAAATTGGCATCTGCCAAAATTTCGGCAATAGGATTTTCTGTTGCATTCCCTAATTGCACCAACATTTTTGAAATAGCTTTGGCAAACCTATCCTTGGCAATTGGCTTTAGTAGGTAATCTAAGGCATGCGTTTCAAAAGCCTGCATGGCATAAGAATCAAAAGCAGTGGTAAAAATTACTGGAGGAGGATTGTCTAACAACTCTAACATTTCAAAGCCGTTTATTTTAGGCATTTGAATATCTAAAAAAATAAAATCGGGTTGTAAATTTTGTATGGCTTTAAGGCCTTCAAACCCATCACCACATTCGTGTAAAATATTTATAAAAGGAAAATCCTGCAAGTATTCTCTCACCAGAGATCTTGCCAACAATTCATCATCTATTAGGATACAACTATAATTTTTCATTTTGTGGAATGCTTACGCTAACTGTAAAAATATTTTCGTGAATTTCGGTTCGAACCAAATTATTATTAGCAAACAACAGGTAAAGCCTGCGTTTAATTGAATCCAATCCAAAGCCTGTACCTCTTGTTTTAATGGCGCTTGCAGGATCAAATGGATTAGAGATGTTTACTTGTAAAATATGCTTTGAAGGGGCTTTAACCTCTATAGAAATTTCAACTTCGCCCAGGGTATCATATAAACCAAATTTAATTGCATTCTCTACCAAGGGTTGTAATATTAAAACAGGTAATAAGAGATTTTGGCAATTTGGATCACAAATAATTGATGATTTTAACCGCGAACCAAAACGAACTTTTTCAATTTCTAAATACAAATTCAATTGGTGCAATTCATCACTTAAAGAAATCAATTGTTGTTCATCTTTGCGCAAAGTATGACGTAAAAATTCAGACAACTGTTCAATCATTTTTCTTGCTTGCTCTGGCTTGGAACCCGCCAAAGCACTAATAGAGTTCAAACTATTAAACAAAAAGTGCGGTTGTAATTGTTGGCGTAAATAATACAATTCAGCCTCTTTGGCTATTCGTTCACTTTCTTGCGCCCTGTCTTTGGTAAAACCATGATCTTGCAAGTAATTGAGCAACCAAAGCAATAAAGTAATAATGGCACCCAATAGCAATTGGTAACAAAAACGGAGCACCAAACTCTTTTCAATAAATGCCAGGTACTCACTATTGGATGCATAAATAAAACCAAGGCCATTAACAATTACTATAGTATTTCCAATAGCCAACAACAATACCCAAACCCTTAGGTAGAAAAAATTTTCTTTACTCGGCTGGTAATATTTAAGCGTAATAAAAACCAAAAAGGCAGTGAAAACAAAAGGAAGGTGTGTAAATAAACTATCAACAAACGCTATAGATAAGGCAATATTAAAATCTACCAATACATAAACATACAAGAAGTTCCATACCAGGCCAAAGGTGACCAGGTTAAGTAACAAACGTTTTTTTGAAAGGGTAGAAAACAAAATTGTAAAGATTAATAGGATTTAATATCTATTCCGCCAAAAATGCAATTTCCTTTAAGCACAAGGCGCTTCATATTGGCAGAAAGGTTATCAGAAACCCTTGGGCGTTTATCTTCTACGCCACCTAATACCACCATTACTTCACTTTGCACTTCCCAGTTTGCTGGAACTACTAATTTGGTTCCGCCAAACACATTGTTAATTTCTATAACTGCTGTGCCTAGCATATCTGCTTGGGTAAGGTTTATCTCTGCCCCACCCATTACGCAATTTACCTCTCCACCGCTAAAATCTTTTGACAAAACTACTTTTTTTACACCACCCATTACGGCATTTATTTCAATTTTATTTTCATTGGTTTCAGAACTCATACAATTCGCCATTTCTTTTGCATTCATCCACCTCGCATATCTATTTCTTCTAGGTTTAACAATTAAAAATGCACCTATGGCAATTAATACTACCGGCCAAAAAAACTCATGAATTTGAATGCTCGGATAAAATCTTTCCAACATTAAAACACTTCCCAATCCCACTAAAATAAGCCAACTTGGATTGCTAAAATTATGTTTACCACCCACATAAAATCCAAGGCTTATAAAAAACATTGGCCATGAAAATAACCAATCTGGAAATTCGATCCCCAATTTTCTAGCAAAGAACAAAGAACCTACAATGATTAAAATAATACCACTGATAATTCTACCACGTTGGTGCGCTTTGGCCCAATTGTTTTTGTATTCTTCCATAATGATTCAATTAGTACTTCAAAGCTACTATTGTTTATGTTCTGCCACAAAATTTTAGTTTGAAAGTTCCAATTTATAGTTAAAACCAAAGTAATCGTCGACGAATTTTCAAATAAGGCCATGAAGTGCTAAGTTTGCGTCAAACAATATCTATGAAGTTATTTAATATTTTTGTGGGAATAATGGGCTTTTTTGGCCTGGTTTTCTTAGTCTCCTTGTTTTTTCCGCATACCTATAAAATCGAAAAATCAACGGTCGTTAACAGATCTATTCAGCAAACTTATGATTACCTCAACCACATAGAAAACTGGTCGGATTGGAGCCCTTGGAATACCAATGTAGATAGCTCAATGGTTTTCTTTTATTCTAAAAACAAATCGGGCATTGGTGCCGCACAATATTTTAGAGGGGGTCTCATTGGTAATGGAAGCTTTAGAATTATACAAAGTGTTCCAAATGAAAAAATAACTTATCGTCTTTCCATCAATGAAGGAGCTATGGCCATTAACCAAACATTTGAATTTAAGATGCTTGGTAACCACACGCAATTAACTTGGGTAGATGAAGGAGATGTAGGAATGAATCCTTTATACAGGTTTATGTTGCCAAGCAAAATTAGCGCCACCGAACAAGGTTTTGAAGAAGGATTGATGGTAATTAAAAAAGCTGCAGAACGCGCAGGATTTTAATTGATTTTTCCGCTTTTTTTAAGCCAGATATACGTAAAAATAATAGCCAAAAAGAAAAACATATAGGCCTTTCCTTTTACAAAATCTTCCGAAAAGGCAACCACAAAACCTACCACTAAAGAGAGGGCAGCCAGTATTAGCCAGTTTCTAAGTATCCAATTTTCCATTATTTATTTAAGCTAATTATTCCAGTAATATTTAGAACTCTAAATTTAGTAAAAGCGGTATTAGATTCAAAACCCGAACCCATAATTATTTTGTCTGGTGAAGTGATACGGACAAATTTTTCAGAATAAATTCTATCGGCACGCTCATCCCAAATAAGTTCTTCGGTGCGCAAAGTATCGCCTTTATTGTTAATTACATTTACATCATTTCTAGCCGTGATACTTCTTTCACGTTCATCACGCACAGCATATTTACTTTTAATATAACTGCTTACATGTCCTTGTTGATCGTAAAAATAAGCGGTAATGCCATCTGCCATTTCAGTTTGGTTGCGCGCCTCAGAGGCAAATCTTTCCAATAATGGTGCAAATAATTTTGCCTTTAGAAATCCGCTATCGGTGTATACAATACTTACATTAGAACCTACCTCAACTGGTAAATCATAAATAATGGAAGCTGCTTTTTTTATTTCTGCATCTTTAGGACCGCATGCAACAAAAAGTAAAATAAAGACAGCAAAAAATGCCGAATTCCTAATCATAACGGTAGCGATAAAACCATTTGTCGGCAAAACTAATACCAATATATACCCTAAAGTAATTTTCTTGCACCAGGCCATGGTCGGTGGTTCCGCGTTGTTGCCATTCTACACCTAAATTTACTTTTGATTTACTTTTGGTTAAAGGCAATCCCACACCCGCTGTAAACGATAATACATCTACACCTGTAGCCATAACCACCAAATTGCTTTTTTCGTAACGGGCACCTAACCTAAATTCGGTTCGAGCCAAATAATTTTTACTTTTTGGATTTGGCACAAAGCTTCCTCCAATGCTACCGCCAATACTGTTTCTAAGCGAATCTGCTCCTCCAAAACTTCTATAATTACTCCAATTGGTAGCTTTAAAATCTCCAGCTAAGGTCCAATATTCTTTTCTTGAAAAACTAAATCCAAGTTTGTACGACATAGGTGCGGTAACGGTTCCAGGCCTATCCGATTCTGAATATACGGTATCTTTTAATCCCGAAGTAGCACCTATTGGCAGAGAGCGCAGTAAATAACTTTGTTCTGCATTTAATTTGCTTTCGGGACTAAAAGTGGCACCAAGTACCCATTCATAGTCCTTTTTTTCGTTTTTCTTTTCTATAGAGAATGTATCATGCAATTGAATACCATAATCCATCACCCAACCATGGGTATAGATGGTTTTATCTTCATTGGTATTAAACATATTATACGCGGCTGGAATGAGCAACTGAGTGGTATTGGTGGTTTGACCAAAAAGGTAGTTACCATTTACACCCACACTAATATTCTTGTGCAAGCGCATGCCATAACCCAAGTATACCCTAGAAATACCTCCTCTTCCAACAAAACTATTTAAACCATCAATTGAGAAAGTGTCTTGAGGAATTTTTACCTGCGATATAATATTGTATCCTACTCCAGAAAATGGTGTAGCACCAAACGAAATTCCCATACCACGTTTAACAGAAATTGGCAAAGCAAAATTGAAATAGGCAATCCAAGCATTGTTTACATTATTGCTGTTGGCCGCCCCTTTAAAAGCGCCAAAACTCATTGTAGCACCGGCTTCAATATTGGTGGTAAAAGTAGATGAATAAGATGCTGGATTAAGCATATTCACTGAAAACGGATTTCTAATTCCTTGGTTGGTTTGTCCCATAGAATAGGTAGAAGCATTTCCACCATAAATTACATCTCCTACCCCAATAATTGAATAGGGAGACTTGGTAATATTTTGAGCAAAAACGCAGGAAGTGGCACTCCAAACCCAAAAGAAAACAACTATTAAGAGCCTAAGGGCGCTATTCTGCATGGTGATTTACTATTTTATTTAATCCGTATAACAAAAGATCTTCGTTTACAAATATGCTTGTTTTTATGCTTTTTGCCAAGACTTGGGCATCGCCACCTGTAAGTAGCACAATTAATCCAGGATGATTTTGTTGGTAGGCCTCCACCAAATAGTTGATTTCACCAATGAGCCCATAATAGGCTCCCGATTGCATGCAAGCATCCGTTGTAGTTCCTAAAACCGCCGCTGCACCCTGCCATTCAAGTAAAGGAAGTTTACCCGTAAAAGCATGCATGGCTTGCATCCGCATTTGTAAACCAGGTGTAATATTACCTCCCAAATATTCATGGGCATGGGTTATTACATCATAAGTTACGCAAGTTCCTGCATCAATTACCAAGCAATTTCTTTGGGGGTAAAGCGCCATTGCCCCTGCCACCAAGGCTTTTCTGTCCGAACCCAATGTTACAGACTCGTATAAATTTTCGAATGGCAAAATGCTTTGTGCAGTGAGATACGCAATTGGCAAGTTTATTTGTAGCGATGGAATAATTGCTTCCAACTTTCCTCCAACATCACAAATAAAAATATTTTGAATCGGGTGAATTTGCAACAATTCGGGTAAACGGCTGCCAAAATGATCATAGGCTAATACTTCTTTGAACAGCATTTCATTGTCCAAAAACATGGCTAATTTCACCCTCGTATTTCCTGCATCTATTAGCAAATATGGCATCTTCAACTATTTAATTAATTCTATAAAAATAATTTCTTTATGGGCAAAGCTTTTAATTTCCTCATTGTAGAGCAGGTGCAAACGCCCCCGTTTATCTATCCCCAAAATTTCCGCTTCTATTTGCTGCCCATCTTTTTCAAAACGGGCCATTTCTCCTTTTCCTAACAAATATTGGTGGTATTTCTCCCATAGCAAGTTATGCTGTTTACCCAATAATAAAGCATAATAATGGGAAAGTTTTTCGCAAAAAAGTTGCCTTGCCAAATTTGGTTCGACCCAATTACCCGAAAAATTAAATAGGGAAGCCGCCTTGTCAACCGAAAATTTTTCTTGGTTCAAATTCAAACCTATGCCTGCAATGGTATAACGTAAACGCATTCCTTGAATTGAATTTTCAATTAAAATCCCTGCCACTTTTTTGCCTTCTAGGTAAATATCATTGGGCCATTTTATTTTTGCCTCCATGCCAGAAAGTGCGGTAGCGGCATCGCGCAAAGCCAAACTAAACACCAAATTGAGCCAAATTTGCTCATCTGCAGGTAAAAAATGTGGCTTCAAAAGCACGCTCAGTAGCAGGTTTTTTCCCCTTTCAGATTCCCAAACGGCATTTTGCTGTCCTCTGCCATTGCTTTGAAAATAGGTATAAACCAATGCCCCCTCCGGCAGCTCTTCCTTGCCATACAAGAGTTTGAGGGCATCGTTGGTAGAGTTGGTCTCTTCCAAAAAAACAGAATATTCGCCAATATTTAAGGGTTGGTAGGCCAAGGAAAAAATGCTTAATTTGCATCAAATTTACTTGTAGAATCTAGATGGCAAACACACCAGCGAAAAAAATCGCAAAAAAAGCAGCAACTCCTAAGAGCACTGCAGCAAAAAAAACAGCAGCTAAGAAAGTAGCAGCTCCAAAAAAAGTAGCAACCAAAACTGCGCCTGTTAAGAAAGCAGCTCCAAAAAAAGTAGCGACTAAAACTGCTCCTGTTAAAAAAGTAGCAGCTAAAAAGGTAATAAGCAAAACTGCACCTGTAAAAAAGGTAGCGGCTAAAAAAGTAGCTGCAAAAGCAACACCAGCAAAAAAAGCTGCTGCAGCAAAGGTTGGTTCGGCCAAAACTACTGCTCCTAAAGCTGTAGATATAAAATCAATGTCGCCAGACCTATTATTGGCACTTACCGTAGCGCAAGGTATGTTTGAGCGTAAGGCAGAGAATATTCGTATTTTAGACATGCGAAAAATTCAAAATGCATCGGCAGATTATTTTGTAATTTCACATGCCAGTAACGACAAACAAGTAGAAGCCATTGCAAAAAGTGCGGAGGATGAAGTAAAAAAACACCTCAATGAAAACCCAATTCACCGCGAAGGTTTCGAAAATTTAGAATGGATACTTATTGACTATTTTAATGTAGTAGCACATATTTTTCAAGAAGAAAAACGTCATTTTTATGGCATCGAGCAATTATGGGGCGATGCAGAAGAAGTAGTATTCAAAGGAAAATAGCAAATCAAAAAATTATGTTCAGAAAACTTCTACTCAGCATTTGTGCTGTTGGAATAATCTTATCGGCCAATGGCCAAGACAATTCCGATAAAAAGGTTGAAAAAGGTGAATTCTCAGGAAACTTCCAAACCACCAACCAATTTTATGTAAAAGACAGCAGTATTGGCGCCACAACTACCCAATACCAAAAACAACTTTCATCTGCAGATGCTTGGCTTTTGCTGAACTATAAATACAGTGGCTACACCTTTACGGTGCGTTATGATTTGTTTAACAACTCACCCCTTCTCAACCCTCAAGAGGCTTACACCAGAAGTGGTTTGGGTATGTACAGCGTTAGAAAAGACATGGAAAACATGACTATTACAGCGGGGTATTTCTACGATCAATTTGCAAGTGGCATGGTGTTTCGTTCTTATGAAGACAGAAACTTAGGCTTAGATTTTGCCATACAAGGAGCGCATATCAAATACAGACCTACAGAAAATACTACTATCAAAGCTTTTACAGGTTTACAAAAATTCCGTTTCGACCTCAGGCCTATGGTTATTAAAGGAATTAATGCCGAACACCACTTTGATATTACAGATAATTTTAGCGTAGAACCTGGTGCTAGCTTAGTAAACAGAACCATTGACAATGAAACCATGAACGTAATGGCAGCAAGTATTAATAACTACGAACTGTCTAAACGCTTCTATCCAAAATACAATGTTTTTGTTTACAATGTATACAATACCCTTCGGTACAAAAACGTAACATGGTATGTAGAATTGGCTCAAAAAACACCAGAAGCCATTATCAATCCAAATAATGATTTAATGGAATTGCATGCAGGTAAATCTTACCTCACCTCTTTTTCTTATTCAACCAAAGGATTTGGATTGAACGCGCAATACCGTTACATAGATAAATTTTCTTTTAGAACCTCTCCGCTGCAAACGCAGAACACGGGTATGATTGCCTACTTGCCTTCTGTTACCCGCCAAAATGTATACCGTCTTTTGGCGCGTTACAATGCCTTTACCCAAGAATGGGGAGAGAATGGTTTGCAATTAGAATTGAGTTATAAACCAAAAGCTTTGAAAAAACACCAAACCCAGTTTAATTTCAACGCTTCACTGGCCACACCGCAAGGTTATTTTAATGGACAAACAATTAATCCGCTAAATTTTAAAGAAGATCCAAACAGGTTTTTCCGCGAATATTATTTTGAAGGTCAACATAAATTCAACAAGAAATTTAAATTGTTGTTAGGCTATCAAATTATCAATTACAACCAACGTTTATACGAAGCAAAACCAACAGTTCCTTATGTTATTGCCCATACGTTTTTTGGAGAGGCTACCTACAAATTTACAAACACACGCTCCCTTCGCATGGAGTCGCAATACCTGCAAACAAACCAGGATTTAGGGAGTTTTGTAAATGGTTTATTAGAGTTCAATATGGCTCCACACTATTCATTCAGTTGTGGCGATATGGTAAATGTAAAACCCGGATTTAGAAACCAACCAGAACCAGGTAAAGATTTTAAATTGGTACATTACTGGAATGTTTTTATGGCCTACACGCAAAAGAATACGCGCTTTACTGCTGGTTATATTAAACAAGTAGAAGGTGTAAATTGTACTGGAGGTGTTTGCCGCGTAGAGCCTGCATTTAGTGGCGTTCGACTTACCTTAACTACTAATTTTTAAGAGATGAAAAAAATAATTTATAGCTTATTTATTTTAGGATTTCTGTTTGCTATCAACGCATGTAAAGAAGAACCACCTTATATAAACTTTACTCCAGAAAGCACCATTGGCGATACCAATTATATTATTTCACCAGTGCCAAGTGCAGAATTAAAAAGTGTGTTAATAGAAGAATTTAGCGGTGTAAAATGCGCCAATTGTCCTTCTGCACAAGCAACCGCAAAAGCCATTGCCAACGCCAATCCTGGTCGCGTAAACGTTGTAACCGTTCATCCACTTAATAAATTAAATGCCCTTACACGTCCGTTCGACAAAGCAGGTGGTGATGAATTTACCAGCAAATATGATTTTAGAACCCAAGCAGGCGCCCTCATTTTTGAAATGGTTGGCCTAACTTCTGGCATTCCAACAGGAAATGTAAACAGAAAATTATTCAGTGGTGAAATCTTGCCAAACATTGATTATCCTAAATGGTCGGCTTATGTAAACCAAGAACTCAATTCGCCAACGCCTGTAAATATTAACCTCAATGCAAAAAACATTGGCGATTCACTTGAAGTAGAATTAACCCTCACCTACACCCAAGCACAAACAGATTCGCAATACGTTACCATTTCTATTTTAGAAAGTGAAATGGAAGACATTCAAGAAAGCAAAGACAGCACAGGAACAACCATTTTCGTAGAGAATTATATTCACCGTCATGTATTAAGAGGCATTGTAACTTCTTATTTTGGCGATTACTTAAATGCATCCTATGTGCCAGGCAGGGTTTTCTATAAAAAATACAGGGTAAAACGTGATCCAAAATGGAATGCAGCTAATTTAGATGTAGTGGCATTTGTTCATTTGAATACAGTAAAGAAAAATGTATTGCATTCAAAAGAGGTTAAGGTTAATTAGTCTTTTATGGGCCTTGGCTGTTTTGCCAATGGCTTGTCAAAATAAAGAAGACAAGGCCTACAGACAGGCTTTATCTGCCGAAAGAATGGCCATTAATGAGCAATTTTTCGATCCTAAGGAAACACCACTAGACAGCAATCATTTTAGTGGCTTTAAGGGCTTAAAGTTCTACCCTATCAACGAAATATTTAAGGTAACAGCAAAGCTTACACTCCTGCAAAACCAATCTGTTTTTGAACTGCCACACTCCCATGATAAAACCCGCCCCTACAAAAATTATGCTTTGGCAAAATTTTCTTGGGAAGGTGAAAATTATGCGCTCCTAATTTTGGAACAAGCAGAGAAAAAACCCGGCAACGAAAACTATTTACTATTGCCTTTCACTGATGGTACAAATGGCCAAACCACCTACGGTGGCGGTCGTTACATAGATTTAGAGAAGAAAGCAAATCAAACAGAAATCACCATTGATTTTAATACCGCCTACAATCCATATTGTGCGTATAATGCCAAATATACTTGCCCAATTCCTCCCAAAGAAAACCATTTGCCAATAGCAATGGAGGCAGGTATGAAGTATGAAATGAACAAATAAAGAGTTCAAGAATTATGAAAAAATTTACCCTGCTTTTAATTGGCTTTTTCGTTTTTTTCAATGGAAATGCCCAGAACATTTTTGTTTCAGATGTATTGGGTGAACCCTACGAATCAACCAC
>CANFSD010000013.1 GCA_947449515.1 Bacteroidota bacterium | reverse complement strand
CTTGGAGGGCAAGGCGCACCATTGGTTCCTATAGGAGATCAATTGCTATTTGCTGAATACGATGCCTGTCTGAACCTAGGAGGCATTTCTAATATTTCCATCACGCAAAATGGAAAAACATTGGCCTTTGATATTTCACCTTGTAACAGTGTTTTAAATGCCATTGCCAATCAGTTGGGTCGAGCCTACGACGATAGCGGGAAAATGGCAGCAAGTGGCGCTTGCCAGGTAGCTCTGTTGGATGCGCTCAATCAATTGCCTTATTACCAAAAAGTGGGTGCAAAATCTTTGGGCAGGGAATGGATTCAAAATGAATTTTGGCCAATATGCCAAACATTTACCCATCTTACTGAAATTGATATGTTGGCCACTTTCTCGCAACATATTGCCATACAAATTGCGGCAATCCTTAACCAATATACTATTAGCAGCGTTTTGGTAACGGGTGGAGGAGCCTTCAACACCTTTTTAATGCAACAAATTCAAGAAAAAACGAAGGTAAAATTGGTGATTCCAAAAACAGAATTGGTTCAATATAAAGAGGCGCTTATCTTTGCCTTCCTTGGTTTGCAAAGGATAGGCAATGAAATAAATGTACTTGCTTCAGTTACAGGTGCTAAAAGAGATCATGTGTCTGGCGCTCTTCATGGAAATTTTACTTCCTTACTTTAAAAGAAAAATTAGATTTATATGCAATTAGAGAAATTAATTAAGAAATACGAAGAGAAACAACCTGAAATTGTATTTGAGTGGAAAGACACTGAAACAGAAGCTGAGGGTTGGGTGGTAATAAATTCATTACGCGGCGGTGCTGCAGGTGGTGGCACACGCATGCGCAAGGGTTTAAATAAGCATGAGGTTACTTCCTTGGCAAAAACCATGGAAATAAAATTTACAGTGGCTGGTCCTGCCATTGGTGGCGCAAAATCTGGTATTAATTTTGACCCAGCAGACCCTAGAAAGAAAGGTGTTTTGGAACGTTGGTACAAAGCAGTGTATCCTATTCTTAAAAATTATTATGGTACTGGGGGTGATTTAAATGTAGATGAAATACACGAAGTAATTCCAATTACTGAAAGTTACGGTTTATTGCATCCGCAAGAGGGTGTAGTGAATGGCCATTTTCAAGTAAATGAAAACCAAAAACACTTGCGTATTAATAATTTAAGAACGGGTGTTTCAAAGGTTTTAAGTGATGAGCGTTTTTCTCCAGAAGTTTCCCGCAATTACTTGGTGGCAGATATGATTACAGGTTTTGGCGTAGCCGAAGCTGTTCGTCATTATTACAGTATTTGGGGTGGTAATGTAAATTTTAAGCGTGCTATTATTCAAGGTTGGGGAAATGTAGGTGCAGCCGCAGCTTATTACTTAAGTTTATATGGTGTAATTATTGTAGGTATAATTGACCGCAATGGCGGAGTACTGAAGCCTACAGGCTTTACCAAGGAAGAAATAAAAGACATGTTTTTGAGCAAGCAAGGAAATACTTTGGTGCACCCAGACATGATGTCGTATGAAGAAATCAATGAGAAAATTTGGGAGGTAGGAGCAGAAATATTTGTACCTGCTGCCGCTTCAAGATTGGTTACACAAGACAATATTGATAAAATGCGCGCCAACGATTTAGAAGTTATCAGTTGTGGTGCCAATGTGCCTTTTGCCGACCAAGAAATTTTCTTAGGACCTATTGCAAATTATACAGACGACCAAGTGGCAATTATTCCTGATTATATTGCCAATTGCGGCATGGCACGTGTATTTGCATATTGTATGAGCAATGATGAAGTAGATTTAAGCGACGAGGCAATTTTTAAAGATACTTCAAAAACTATTTGGCAGGGTTTGATGCGTTTGCATCAGTTTAATCCTAAGCATAAAGGTTTATTGAAAAAAGGTTTGGAAATGGCCTTGGTTAATTTGGTTTAACCCTAAAACTTGGCAACTATGGACAGTGCAATTTTGTTAGAAACGTATTTGGGTAACACACTTTTAAAGTGGTTGCTTTGTGGCGGTATTATTGCCGTAACGCTGCTATTTAACCGTTTAATAGCCATCTTGGCTTCGCGGATTTCTTACAGGGTTTTCAAAAATGTTTCTAAAGCCCAATTCTACGATGAATTTAGCCGTTTGTTTAATAGGCCATTCATGAATTTGATAAATTTATTGGCTATTTATTTTGCCTTTTCTTTACTTAATTTTCCAATTGAATGGGAATTGGTAAAGGCCGATGAATTTGGCTTACGATGGACTATCCATACTGTTTTTGTGGTGGCCTTTATTTGGTATATCACTGCATTGTTTTTGCATGCCACTGTGTTTTTAGAATATGTATACCATAATTTAGAGCATGCCACCATCAGTAAAGATTTGGCTACCTTCTTAAAGGAATTGGGTCGTGTATTAATTTATACTGCCAGTTTCTTTGCCATATTGGCCAAGGCTTTTGAGGTAAATATTACCGCTTTGGTAACCAGTTTAGGAATTGGAGGTTTGGCCATTGCTTTGGCTGCCCAAGATACTTTGGCCAACTTAATTGGTTCGTTCATTATCTATTTAGATAAGCCTTTCCAGGTAGGTGAAATTGTAGAACTTGGCGATATTAAAGGAACGGTAGAAAAAATTGGTTTCCGCACAACGCGTATTCGCACGGTAGATAGGTCTTTGTTAATTGTACCCAACAAAAAAATCATTGATTCTAATCTCAATAATATTAGCCAAAGCTCGCAAAGAAGGGTGCGTTTTCATATTATGCTAACCTACCAAAGTGACCCCAAAAATATTATGGGAATTATTGAAGAGGTTAAGAAGGCAGTATGGGCCGAGGCGCCAAGAACCTCAGAAGAATGCACGGTTCGTTTTGCAGATTTTGACAGCAGCTCTTTAAACCTCATTGTAATTTACTATGTAAATTCCAATGAGTGGGAAGATATGATTGCCGTAAAGGAAAATATTAACCTAAAAATCATGGAAATTGTGGCCAAGCATGGCTGCGAGTTTGCCTACCCATCTCAAACGGTGTTTTTATCGAAGTAGCCTCTAATTTCATTTAAAATAACGTATTTGGCGTGTTTCAAATCAAACTTATTAATGTAACTTTGCTATTCCTTTTATGAGTGATCCAATAAAACATGAGTGCGGAATTGCAATGATCCGCCTTCTTAAGCCATTAAGTTTTTACGAAGAAAAATATGGCTCGGCATTATATGGTTTAAAGAAATTGTATCTCCTGATGGAGAAACAACACAACCGCGGCCAAGATGGTGCAGGGGTTGGGGTAATTAAATTTGACCCAGAGCCAGGCGAATCTTATATCTTTAGGCAACGTGCCAATGGGAGCAATGCCATTGCAGAAATCTTTGACAGAATAAGCTCAAAAATAGATCGTTCTGGCAGCAAAGAAGAAATTGCCAGCAGTGATTATTTAAAAAAACATGCCCCTTTTGTGGGTGAATTATACTTAGGACATTTGCGTTATGGCACCCATGGTGGCAATAGCAAAGACCTATGTCATCCTTTTTTGCGCGAAAACAATTGGATGAGCCGTAACTTGATGCTTGCAGGTAATTTTAACCTTACCAATGTAGATGAGTTATTTGAGCTATTAATTGAATTGGGGCAGCACCCACGTGAGAAAGCAGATACGGTTACCATGTTAGAAAAAATGGGCCATTTCTTAGATGAGGAAGTGCAAAGAAATTTCACGCGTTTTAAATTAGAAGGTCTTTCCAACAGGGATATAAGCCATTTTATGTCGCACCATGTGAACGTAGAAACCATTTTGAAACGCTCTTTGCGTGATGCAGATGGTGGTTATGTAATGGCCGGTATGTTAGGACATGGAGATGCATTTGTGGTGCGTGATCCTAATGGAATTCGTCCTTGTTTCTATTACAAAAACGATGAGATTGTGATTGTAACCAGTGAAAAGCCCGCTATCATGACAGGCTTTAACATTGCTTACAATGATATACAAGAGTTGGGTATTGGAAATGCCATGATTATTAAAAAGAATGGCGATATAGAAGAGGTAAATATTCAAACACCTGGTGAGCGTAAATCATGTTCATTTGAACGTATTTATTTCTCACGTGGTAACGACCGTGAAATATATAAGGAGCGTAAAATGTTGGGTCATTTATTGGCACCAAAAATTATGGAATATGTTGCCTATGATTTTAAAAACACGGTTTTTTCTTATATACCAAATACCGCTGCAGTAGCTTTCTATGGCATGATTGAAGGGGTAAATGAATTATTGGATACCTGGAAAGCAGAAGAAATAATGAATTTGGGTGCTCATCCAGATCCAACCGAGTTAAAAAAAATATTAGCAGTTCACCCCCGCAGGGAAAGGGTTGCAGTTAAAGATGCAAAACTTAGAACCTTTATTACAGATGATGCCCACCGTGAAGACATGGTTGCACACGTATATGATGTTACCTATGGTTTAATTAATAACAAGGTTGATACTTTAGTTGTAATTGATGATTCTATTGTACGAGGTACCACATTAAAAACCAGTATTCTTAGAATTTTGGATCGTTTGCATCCAAAGAAAATTATTATAGTTTCTTCTTCGCCGCAAATTCGTTACCCAGATTGTTACGGAATTGACATGAGCAGAATGAAAGATTTTGTGGCTTTTCAAGCCATGGTTTCTTTGCTTAAATCAAGTAATAAGGAGGCATTACTTGCAGAGGTTTACCAAAAATGTAAAGCGCAAGAAAATTTGCCTAAAGAAGAAATGGTAAATTATGTGAAAGAATTATATGCGCAATTTACTGCCGATCAAATTAGCAAGCGCATTGCAGAAATTGTTACGCCTGATGATATTGAAGCCGAAGTGGATGTAATTTACCAAAGCATTGAAAACCTTCACCAATCTTGTCCTAACCATTTAGGAGATTGGTATTTTACTGGAAATTACCCTACTCCAGGCGGAAATAAAGTGGTCAATAAAGCGTTTATCAATTTCATGGAAGGCAATTCGGGTCGAGCCTACTAATCTTACAGCATGATTTTAAGAAGCGAAAATCTCATTAAGCGTTATAAAAAACGCACCGTGGTAAACAATGTATCTATTGAGGTACACCAAGGAGAATGCGTTGGTTTGCTGGGCCCAAATGGAGCTGGTAAAACTACCACATTTTATATGACGGTTGGCTTAATAAAACCAGATGAAGGTGAGGTATACCTAAATGATGAAAAAATAACCGATTTGCCTATGTACAAGCGGGCGCAAAAAGGTTTGGGTTATTTGGCACAAGAAGCATCTATTTTTAGAACCTTAAGTGTAGAAGACAATATTAAGTCGGTTTTGGAAATGACTTCACTGAGTAAGGACGAACAAAAAGAACGTTTGGAAATACTCATGGAGGAGTTTGGTTTAAACCGAGTGCGCACTAGCATGGGAAATGTATTGAGTGGGGGAGAAAGGCGCAGAACAGAAATAGCAAGGGCTTTGGCGGTTAATCCAAAGTTTATTTTGTTGGATGAACCTTTTGCAGGTATTGATCCAATTGCGGTAGAAGATATTCAGCAAATTGTTGCCAAGTTGAAACATAAAAATATTGGCATTTTAATTACCGACCACAATGTGCATGAAACATTGTCTATAGTAGACCGTGCTTATTTGTTGTTTGAAGGGAAGATTTTGAAAGGTGGTACCGCACAAGAATTGGCCGACGATGAGATGGTAAGGAAAGTGTATTTGGGCCAAAACTTTGTGTTAAGGTAATTTATTTTGTAGTTTAGCGTTTGAGTTAATAATTAAAGATATGAAGAAGTTGCTATTAATTTTAGTTACAGTTGCTGCAATTACAGCTTGTAACAATGAGCCAAAGCTCAATCAAACAGAAGAAAGTGCGGTACAAACGCAATTGAATTCAGACCAAAAAGCGATGGATTCTTTAGAGGCTGCTATTCAAGCACAGATGGATGCAATTAACGCAGACAGTGCAGGGATGGACAGTTTGCAGGACTAGTCTTAAAAAAATAATACAAAAAAAAGCGCTTCAAATTTGAAGCGCTTTTTTTGTTGCTATTGGTTCGAACCAAGTATTTTTACTGTTATGCTTACCCTTCTTTCTTTGGAAGCTCTAATTCCAAATACAGACAAATCTAATTGCGCATAATCACTTGAGATATCTTTTGGTGCTTCTAATTCACCCAATGAATGTTCCCAGAATGTAATTCTATTGCTTTCAATAGCATCCCAAAGGGCACCATCATTCCATTTTTTAAGGTAACGGGTAACTGAAACAATTCTACGGCTAGAGAGCTTGTTATTATATTCTGTAGAGGCAATTGGGCTGCAATATGCAGAAACCGAAATTTCTACTTGTACGCCTTTGTTTAATTGCTCCTGTACAATTTCCAAAATTTGGTTCAAATCATCATAACCACCTTCTACATTTTTAATAAAGAAAGTATCTAAACCTACTTTACTATCTGAAGAGCGTTTGTAAAACTCTTCCATTTGTTTCATATATGAATCAAAAGAATTTTGATAGTTAAAGGCTGGGCGGTATAACTGAAATTGGCGTGGTTCATCGTTATGGAAATACACAATGGTATTTTCTGTTTGAAGCATCTTGGCATTTTTGGATCCTCTACCAGGAATTTGGTCGGCACTTCTTACAACAATGCTCACATTGCTATGTCCAATATTGTCTCTGTTGCCTCTTTCCATCAAATCGTAGCTAAGCTGGTAGGTTCCAGGCTCAATGCCTTTTAATACAGTAATTGCACCGGTTTTACGGTTCAAAGTGATATTTGTGTTATCGCTTTTTTCATTTCTAATTAATGTATTTCTTTGGGTAGCTTTTTTACCATCAATTTTATCGTTGTTACGCACATTTAGCACATAACCACCATTTGTGGTAGTATAACCAATATCATCTTTGGTAAGTATACCAGCCACAATAGGTTCACTTGGCTTATTGCTCAAACGTGGTTTGTAGGCACTAGCCAACGGCGCTTCTGAAGTTGCAGTTTCACCTTGGTTTTCTGTTTCAGCTTTTGCGCCTGATCTAATCACAATGGTAATTTGAGCAGTATCGCATAAGCTTGGAGCTTGGGTACTGCAAATGGCATAATTAAACTTATAGGTACCTGGTGTTGCGCCAGCAGCTACTTTAATTTTTCCATCCTGCGTATCAAGACTAAGGTAGCCTTCTAGCGGATTACTAATTACATGTATACTTACATCGCTTTCCTTAACCAAAGCACCATTTAAAGAGTCGTTTTCAAGGATACTTGAGAACTTTGCACCGCGGTGGTGGTTTTCAATGAGGTATTGGTTATCACCTGCAAATATTGGATTACGCAGTAAAAAGATTTCTTTGATGAGTTTGCCATCCTTAATAACATAGTCGTTATTGGTTTGGTTATAATTGATATAACCATTTCTAGATGCGAAGAAGCTTATTGTTTTTCTTGCGTCTGCAGTATCTTTAATAACAGTATTATCGCTACCAAAAACAGTGCTCAATTCACCCTTGTAGCTACCATCTTCGTTAGAGTAGGAAACAAAGGTTTGATCTAATTCTTCTCCATTTGTGGCATCGTAGGTTTTAACAAATAGTGATTGTTTTTCTGGTTCACTTAAAGTAAAGTGGTAGATATTATCATCAAATTTATTAGAGAAACGGTTAGAAGAAAAATAGCCTTCTTTTTTGTTTTTAAACATAACTCCGAAATCGTCGTAGATAGAGTTAAAGGGTTCGTTCAAAAGATACCTGTTTCCATTGCTAAATAATACAATATCTAAACCACCGGTTGATTCAATATGGTTACTGGCATACATGAGCTCTCCTTCTGGTGTAATACTTGGGAAAACTTCATCGTATTCTGAATTGATATCTTCACCTAAATTAATGGGAGGGGTCCATTCATTGCCATTCCAATGTGTTTTGTATAAATCGAAACCACCGCTACCACCTGGCATATCAGATGAGAAGTATAGTGTTTGGTCTGCATCATTATAATAAGGATGTTGGGCAGAGAAACCTGGTTTACAAAACTCCATTAACCTTGCTTGAGACCAATGTCTGCGTTCATCTCTCATAAAATAAACCAATGATAAATTTTGAACGCTTTTGCTGTTTTCATGGGTATAATTGCGCGACAACACTACCAAGTTGGTGTCTTGTGAAATGGCAATAGGACCATCATGTTTTTTGGAATTAATATTTTTTGGAAGGTAAGCAGGGTAGGGAATACGTTTCCCCTTTTCGCTGAATGGATATATATCTAGGTAAGGTTGTTTGTTGTATACATCGCTAAAATTTTTGTTGTTGCTACTTGTAGTTCTTGATGTGGTTACAAACAATAATTCGTTCCAGTAAAAAGCAGCAAAATCTTCATTGGCAGAATTACCTTGGAAAGTATCAATTACGGTATAAAGGAAGTAATTATTTTTAAAGTAATTGGTCTTTTTGTAATAGGGAGATTTTTCGCGCATCATGGTTGATGCATATACATAATTTCTGCGTGCACTGGCCGTTTGGATGATGCCGCTTTTGTCTGCAATTTTATAATAATAAAGCGCTTGCGGATATTTTCCTTGTAAATACAATGCTTCAGCCAACTGCAATACCATGGTGTCGTTGAGTTCATTGGAATGACTCATGAGAAATTTTTCTGCACGCTCATAGTCAAAATAGTAGGCATATTTGATAGCCTTGTCTACTTGGGCTTGTGCTTGGTTAAAGCGCAATAAAAGTAGGCATCCCAAGATCAACAAATGGAGATGTTTGTTAAACGTATATTTTTTCATTCGACTTGACTTTAATCTTTAGAGTTTTTAAAAACGATTGCTTATACATTATAGAAAATACCTAGGTGATCTCACTTGGGTTTTGTATTTAGAAACCCAACTCATTCTCAAAGTAATTTCATGTGTTTGCTTTGATGCCATTTGTATATCGCTCAATGGGTATTCATACATATAACCTGCATAGAAATTTGGTGAAATTTTATAGCCAACCAAGATTCCAAATGCGTCATTGTAGCGCAACATTGGTCCAAAGTCAATGGTATTTTTGTAATTAAACATAAAGTTTAAATCCAAAGCCATTGGCGCGTTGCGGGTAGTTCTTATTAAAACACTTGGTGTTACCATTAACTCTTCACTCACTTTTACATTGGCACCCCCATAAATATTCAAATGATTTTGAATACTTAATACAGTAGCGTTTCCGTCTTTCATTTCGCGGGAGAATAAGCGAGGCATTGCGGCACCCACAAAAAATCTTTCGCTGTAAACAAGTAATCCTCCTCCTAAATTTAAATTAAATCCAGAATTGTAGTTATTACTAAAATTAGGGTCCGACGATTGATTGGTAGGAAGGGTGGTAAGATTTGCTTTGGTATTAGACCCCATTAACCTGATACCAGCAGACATGGTCCACTTGTCGTTTAGGCGAATATGAGATGCAAGGTCACCTTGCAAAGTTACTGTGTTTATTGGCCCAACCTGGTCTGTGTAAATACCTCCAGCAAAACCAAGGTTTTTTTGCAAACGGGTATTTACATAAATAGAATTGGTGCTTGGTGCGCCTTCCATTCCTACCCATTGTCTTCTTGCCAATACGCCAATTTGGTTCGCCTCTTGCACCCCTGCTTGCGCCGGGTTTATAATTGACGAGTTAAAGATGTATTGACCAAACGTTGGGTCTTGTTGTGCAAATAGTTGGAATGTTCCCAAGAAAAAACTCAAACTGATTATTATACGTTTCATTTTTTTAGTTCCAATTATATTATTTACTAATGAATGTGTATCCGGTGATTGGTTTGGCATCTGCGCTTAATTGCAATACATAATAATAAGTACCGCCTGGCAAAGCTTCTGTGCCACTTGTACTGCCTGCATCGTAGGTTCCTTTCCAAGTATTTTTATAGCCATGCTCTTCAAATACCAAGCCTCCCCAACGGTTATATACTCTTAGGTAATTATCAGGGAATTTCTCAATGCCTTCAATTTTAAATGCATCATTTAAACCATCGTCATCTGGTGAGAAACCTTTAGGAATAAATACATCTTGGTCACATTTGTCTTTGCTATAATTTACCACATAGTTTCCTGCAACTTCACATGCATTTGAATCTTTGATTAAGATGCTATAATTACCATCGGCAATATTGCTTAAATTAAGTGTAGTGCTTCCTTCATTCCATAAATAGGTATATGGTTTAGTTCCACCACTAACACTAAGGTTAATGCTACCTTCTTTGGTGCTTTTACAAATTACATCTACAATACTGGTTACCGAAACGCTCAGAGGAGCAGGCTCCGCCAATACATAGTTTTTAGTTACTTTACAACCATTGGTATCGGTAACGCTTACCGCATAATTACCTGCGTTTAGTTTATCCAATTTGTTTAAGATGCTACCATTGTTCCAGAAATACCTGTATGGAGCTGTGCCACCTGTAGTGCTAAGGTCAATACTTCCATTAAAGTCGCCATAACATTTTGGTTTAACAATGGTACTAACCACATTCATTGCTGCTGTTGGTTGTTTTACAGTAAACGTAAATGAGATAGAATCGTTATTGGCATCTTTTACTTTAGCGGTATAGTTACCTGCTTTAAGGTTTTTAGCCAAACTGTCTGTTTGAACTGGTATGGTATTCCAAGTAATACTATATGGAGCCAATCCACCTTTAACAGCTATTAGGATCGAACCAATTGAATCACCGTAACATTTGTTGTCTATGGTGGTACTGCTTATTAAGCTTATGCTATCTAATGTATGAATTACAATAAAGCTGGTATCACACAATACTGGAACCATGCCCGAATCACAGATTGAATAATACAAGGTATCATAGCCGCTCCATGTAGAATCTGGGGTGTAGCTGATGGTGCCTGCTATGGTGTCTGCAGTTGCTTTTCCATGTAGTGGTCCTGTGTAAATGTGTAGGCTAGAAATATTGATATTGGTGTCAATATCATAATCATTGCTTATTGGATTTATGGTTACCAATTTCTTTGCAGCCGTGCTTGCAAAATCTGGATTGGCAATTGGCCCAACTGCATATACATTTATGGTTGCAATAGCAGAATCTTGGTTCGATAAGTCTAAAGTATCTGTTAAAAGATACGTGATGGCATAAACACCCGCTGGAGTTCTTCCTGCCACTGAAATATTACCACTTAAGGTATCTAAACTAACGTTTAGGTTGCTTGCAGGACTTAATACAGTTATTTTAACTTGAGGGGCGGTAATTACTGCACCATTTAAGCTATCATTACTCAATACATTGATTAAATTGCTCATGCCTTTATAACCGTTTACACTTCCACTATCTGCTTGGGTAAACAAGTTGGCTGGAGTAACTTCTATGTATACCCAAGCTGTATCACAATTGCCAGGGTTTAAGGTATCGCAAATGCGGTATTGCATGGTATAGATACCAGGTGCGGTTCCAGCCAATACACTTACCTTAGCTGTAATTGAATCGAGGATTACACCGGCATTTCCAGATTTTTGTAGCACACTAAACCAAATATTGCTGGTTGTAGCTACTTGTCCGTTGATGCTATCATTGCTCAATACATTAATAATGTTTGCGGCACCAATTGATCCGTTTGCTTTGGCGCTATCTGCAATGGCAATAATAATAGGTGCAGTTATGGTAACTACAACATTTGCTGTATCACAATTGCCCGGGTTAAGTGTATCGCAAATACTGTAGCTAAGGGTATAAATACCTGCTGCTATAGGACTGGCAACACTTACTTTTCCTGATATTGTATCTATGCTAAATGCAGCATTTCCAAATGGTGTAATAATATGAAGTTTTGTATTGCTTGATGTTGCTACAATTCCATTAATACTGTCGTTGCTAAAAATATTTAACAAGTTGGCATTGCCAATAGCACCGTTAACTGAAGCAGAGTCATTTGTTGCAATAATACTTGGTGCCAATACCTGAATAGTTACCAAGGCGGTGTCGCAACTAGTAGGATTGATGGTATCGCATACACGGTAAACCATGTGGTATGTTCCTGCTGGTGTTCCAGGGAATACACTTATTTGACCATTGCTGGTATTTAATAAGATGTTTGCATTTCCAGTACCTGTAACAACCGACATAAATACTTTGGCAGGAGTTAATATGGCGCTGTTTAAGCTATCGTTCAATAATACATTACCAATATTTAAATTACCTGGGTAGCCATTGGTAATAAATACATCTGGATTGGCATAAATAGGTGGAGGAGTTATTTGAATATACAATATGCCCGTATCACAATTATTTGCATTTAAGGTGTCACAAATAATATAAGAAATGGTATAGTTGCCTGAAGGGGTGTTTGGCAATACTGTTAGGAAGGCAGTAGTAGAATCCAAAGTAATATCTGGACGGCCCGAACCCATGTAAACTTTAAATTTAACATTGCTCAAGTTGGCCACAATACCATTGATGCTGTCGTTAGGCAATACATTGTAAATGCCACTTGTTCCATTGTAACCATTCACCAATGCAGTATCGTTTACAGCAATAATTGGCGGTGCGGTAACCTGGATGGTAAGGTATGCTGTATCACAATTACCTGGATTTAAGGTATCACAAATTTCGTATTCAATGGTATAAATACCTGCTGCAATTCTTGGATCGAGCTTAACAATACCTGTTGTATCATTTAATACAATACCTGCCACACTTGCAGGACTTAGGGTAGTTAATTTGATGCCACCTGCAATTACTGCCGCTCCATTGATACTATCGTTATCGAGTACATTTATGAGGTTGCTATAGGTATTGTAACCATTAGCATTCACGCTATCGTTCGTTGCAATTACCAGTGGTCCAACAACCGTAATACTATCTGTGGTAGTATCACAATTTGTTGTATTTAAAGTATCACAAATGCGGTAGGTAATAGTATATAATCCAACTGGTGTTAATGGTGCAACTTTAATAATACCAGTGGTATCATTTAAACTTACGCCTAAATTACTTGCTGGTGTAATAAGGTTTAAAATAACACCACCAATACTAGCTACCTGGCCATTGATACTGTCATTGTCTAAAACATTTAATACACTGGTATCGCCATCATAACTATTAACAGAGGCTAAATCTGTAGTTGCAATAATGCTTGGTGCGGTAATGTATACATAGGCAGTGGCTGTATCTATATTGTTTGGATTTAAGGTGTCAGTAATACTATAGTCAAGGCTGTAATTACCGGCTGGTGTTAATGGCGCTACCGCAACAATACCTGTTGCCGTATCCAAGCTTATACCAGCATTGCTTGCTGCGTTAATTAACCTAATTAAAACAGCTCCTGTAGCAATAGTGTCATTGTTTAAACTATCGTTTGAAATAATGTTCAGCGCTGAGCTGTTTCCATCGTAGCTATTTACATAAGCAGTATCGTTTACCGCTAAAATAGGTGGTGCTGTTATATGAATGGCAACAATACCAGAATCACAATTAGAAACATTTAATGTATCGCAAATTTTATATTGTATAGTGTAATCGCCTGCTGGGGTAAACGGTGCAACGCTAATATATCCTGTGCTGGTGTTTAAAGTAATATTTGGATGGCTAGCATTTTGACTTACGCTGAGGTATGCTGCTCCTAAAGCAATGGTATCGTTATTTAAACTGTCATTGGCCAATACATATAAAACATTGTTAGCACCAGTAAATCCATTGATAGCAATACTGTCGTTGTTAGCATTTATAATTGGAGCGCTAACTGTAATATAAACCATTGCGGTATCGCAATTTCCAGTATTTAAAGTATCACAAATACGATAAATTAAATTGTAATTTCCAGCAATGGTGCTTGGTGCTACAGAAACAATACCTGTTGCAGTATCTAAGCTTATCCCTGCATTTGATGCTGGGTTAATTAACGTACAAAGAATGCCATTGGCATTTACGCTGCCACCGTTGATGCTATCGTTGCCAAAGATGTTTAATAAATTTGCATTGCCATTTGCACCATTAACGCTGCCATGATCTGCATTTGCCATTAATATAGGTGCGGTAATGGTAACATTAATTAGGGCACTATCGCAGTTACCTGCATTTAAGGTATCACAAATTTTGTAGCGTATGGTATAAAAACCTGCTGGGGTATATGCCGCAACACTAACATTTCCAGTAGTGAGGTTTAGATTAATACCCGCATTACTTGCCGTATCTAAAATGCTAAGGTTAACGCGGCCTGCCGTAATTATTGATCCATTTAAAGAATCGTTAACAAAAATATTTAGTAAGTTACTATTGCCATTGTAGCTATTGGCCGAACCGTTATCTGCATGGGCAACAATAACTGGCTGACTCACATTTACTGTGATGCTTGCAGAATCACAATTTCCAGGATTTAAGGTATCACAAATTTTATAATCAATGGTATATAAACCAGCTGGAGTTCCAACGGCAACACTTACTATACCATTCGTTAAATTTAAAGCCACACCAGGGTGCGCAGCAGGATTGATAATGCTTAAATTAACTTGGGTAATATTGGTAGCTTTGTTATTTAAACTATCGTTTGCAAATACATTAAGAAGGTTACTGTTTCCGTTGTATCCACTGGCAGCACCATTATCGTTATTAGCTATAATAGCAGGAGCCAATACATTCACTGTAACCAATGCGGTATCACAATTGCTGGTATTTAATGTATCGCAAATGCGGTATTCAAAGAAATAAACACCGGCTGGAGTATAAGGGAATACACTTATTTTACCTGTGCTCGCATTGATAATTACACCAGGTTCACTTGGCGAAGAAAGAACAGTTAGTGCAACCCTGCCACTTGCAGCAACAATTGAATTGATACTGTCGTTTACATAGATGTTTAATACGTTTAAGCTTCCATTATAACCATTAACAGCAACATAATCTGCATTGGCAACTATTGCTGGTGCGCTTACTGCTATGCTAACAATAGCGGTGTCACAATTGCTGCTATTTAATGAATCGCAAATGCGGTAAATAAGAGAATAGTTTCCTGCATGTAAGCCCGAAGCAACACTAATATTTCCACTGCTTAGGTTCAAGCTAATTTTTGGATTACTGCTGCTTACTAAACTTAATACAACTGGTCCAACAGTTGCTAATTGGTTATTAAAGCTGTCGTTGTTTAATACATTTAACAAATTGGCATGACTTGGATATCCATTGATACTTGCCGATTCTCCATTAGCAATTATGCTAGGAGGGGTAACTGTAACGGAGATAACAGCGGTATCGCAATTTCCAGGATTCAGCGTATCACAATTTTTATATACAATAGTATAATTTCCTGCAGGTGTTAAAGGTGCAACGCTCACAACACCTGTACTTATATTTAATGCAACACCTGCGTGGCTAGCAGCGGTTACAACACTGGTAATAACCGAGCCAAGGCTAACGGCATCACCATTGATGCTATCATTACTTAGTACGTTTAATAAATTATTGTTTCCTTCAATACTGGCGCAGGTCCCTGTTTCGCCGCTTGTAACAATAGCTGGTGCTGTTGCAGTAATGCTTGCCACGGCCGAAGCACAATTGGCAATATTGAAGGTGTCACATATTTGGTAGGTGATGGTATAAACACCTGCAGCTAATCCTGCTGTAGTAGATACATTTCCAGTTGTTGTATCTACAATGATATGCGAACTACTTGGCGCAACTAGTAAAGTTGTTTTAAGTGCCGAAGCAACAACAGTGGCGCCATTTAATGAATCATTGTTAAGTATATTAAGTAAACTGGTACTTGCACTGTAACCATTAATAGAAGCAGCATCTGCATTTGCAACAATTAATGGAGCTGTTACGGTGATACTTGCAGTTGCAGTATCACAATTGGTAGTATTTAAGGTATCACAGTTTTTATAATCTATGGTATATAATGCTGCTGGTGTATAGTCTGCAACACTTACCACACCAGTACTTGTGTTTAAGCTAATGCCTGGGTGACTGGCACCTGTTACAATACTTGTGGTAACGGCTCCTGCTGTTACCGTATTTCCATTAATTAAATCATTGGTATAAATATTGTAAAGGTTTGGATTACCTAAAATACCATTTGCATTTCCGCTTTCGCTATTGGCAATTATATTTGGCGCTGTTGCAGTAATTGTAACTGTTGTACTGCTGCAATTTGCAGTATTAAAAGTATCGCAAATTTGGTAGGTAAAGGTATAGATACCTGCTGCCAATCCTGCACTAACAGCAACATTACCAGTAATAGTATCTATGGTAATATGTGTATTATTTGGAGCAATGGTCAATGTTGATTTTACTGCTGCGGCCGAAACCAATGCACCATTTAATGAATCATTGTCGAAGATATTTAACAAACTTGCATTGGCATTGTAACCATTAATAGAAGCGGCATCTGCATTTGTAACAATTAGTGGAGCTGTTACGTTTATACTTGCAGTTGCGGTATCACAATTGGTAGTATTTAAGGTATCACAGTTTTTATAATTTATGGTATACAATGCTGCAGGAGTAAATGCTGCAACACTTACCACACCTGTGCTGGTGTTTAAGCTAATGCCTGGGTGACTGGCACCTGTTACAATACTTGTATTAACGGCTCCTGCTGTTACCGTATTTCCATTGATTAAATCATTGGTGTAAATATTAAATAGGTTTGCGTTTCCTGTAAATCCGCTTGCTGTTGCCGATTCTGAATTGGTACTAATTATTGGAGCCGTAACTTCAACGAAAGCAAACGAGCTTGCATAATTGCTTGCATCCAAAGGATCTTCAATGGTATAATTGATGGTGTAATTTCCCGCTGGTGTTCCAGCCGAAACACCTAAAATACCTGTAAGCGTATCAATGGTAAAATGCGCATTTGGCAAGGTTATGGTAAGTTTTGTGGCTGAACCAATTAATGCTAAATTATTGAATGAATCGTTTGCATAAATGTTTAACAAACTAGCATTTCCATTGTACCCATTTACTTGGCCAGAGTCTGGATAAGCAACAAAATAGGCCGTTGGAGGCGCCATTAGGTTTAAACGATTGGGTATAACCCAATGCCCAGAATGTGAAACTCCAGGATTCTTTTTTGCGATTCTTTCAGTGTGGGTTCGCGCAAAACTTGGATTTATGGCAGCAAAAAATAGCAGCACAAATGCGGTAAAGGCTAAGAACTTTTTCTGTTTGAAAAGTCGATATTCCATATCAGTAATTGTATTCATGTGAGAGTATGGCTTTGTATTTCAAGTGTGTAAAGGTATCCGCAGTTTTTAAAAATGTAAAGAAATGGCTGCATAAACCTACATGCAAGTTAATGAAAATGTGGATAACTTGTTAAATCGTTTTTAACTCGTTTTAAGGTCCGTTTTTCAAAAAAAATGCCACAAGAAAGATACAATTAATTGAAATACAGGTTTTTTCGGTTCGAACCGACCTTGTCTGAGCTTTGTTAAGGGTTCATCCTGGGAAGGATAATTTCCTTCTATGAAGGGGTTTATTCCATTTACCAATGAAATTTTTGGAGTCTATTAGTTCAAGCTTGGTTGCCGCCAATTTGCTTGTATGCAAAAGGAATTTGACCTTTTTTGAAAGTTAAATAGTTTGCCACATAAAAATCAGAATTGGGCAAAGTGTAAAGTTTAAAGGATAATGAACACTGCAAAAAACGAGCGGCTTCCACAATATTTATGAATGTCGCACTTTCAAAAAATAATTAGTGATTGATTTTGACCAAAAGTGTGGTCTAAATAAAAACTTAGCTTAAATTTTCAGAAGTGGTTTCCGTTGAATTTTCAGTATTTATTGGGAATATTTTTTTGAGTAATTTGATAGCAAGTTTTGAGAGTAAAACACTGGCTATTTTCCCTGCGCTTTGTTTAATGTTATTTTTTGTTTGCTCGCCGCCAATAAAAGGGAGAACTGCGTTTTCAAAAAGTGTATAATAGAAAGAGAAATTTGAATTCGTTTTTTCGCTAAATGGATTTATTTGTGCCCAAAGGATCCCTATTTTGTTTTGGCTAAAATAGGAATTCATTGCTTTCATTTGAGATTTTTTTGTTTCAATTTGGCTTTGTAAATGTTCTTTTTTTGCCAACAAATCATCCAAATTTTTTATTCCTTGTGTGTTCATTTTGCTTGTGTTATTTTGAAATAAAAAATTTGATTATTTCTTGGAAGTGTGTTGTTGCTTTAATAATTGTTTAATTACTAAATTGACAATTGGTTTTTCCAATTTATTTTTGAATAAAATAACCAATAAACTTAAGCCAATATAAATGGCTGCAACAATTAAAAAACCAGTAAAATTGCTGTGGTAAATTTCTCCAAAATAAAGGGCCAAAACCAAGCTCGCGAAAAAAAACGAAAAGAGCAAAAACATAAGAATTACAATACTTGTAGCAATTTTAGAAGTTAATACTGCTGTTTTTTCAACTACGGTCAATTGCATTAATTCTACTCTTTCTTCTAAATACTCCAATAAAATATTTTTGTAGGATTGGAAGAAGTTTTCGTTTAAATTTTCCATATTTTCTTTGTATTTGTCTTTAGACATTAGCCGAGCTATTGTTGTTGTTTGAATTTGGGTTATTTTTAGGTAAAATATCGCCTAGAATACTTCCTACTTTCTCCTTCATTTTTTGCATTGTTTTTTTGCCATCTTCACTGCTCAATAACCATGTTAGCACAGCCGCGCTTGCAGCTCCAATTATGAATGGAATAAATTTATTGCTTTTGTTGTTCGACATTGATTTTGCAAATTATTATACAAATATACGATTGCTTGCCAATTGAATGGTTCAAACTATTAATATTTATTTTATTTGCTTGAATACCTTTATTGCCTATAAAATTGTTTAAATCTCATTATAATTATACTTTGCAATAAAAAATATTTTGAAACAAACGCATTTATTTTTGGTTCTATTTTTTTGCTTATCTGATATTGTCAGTGGAAAATCCGTTAATGCCCAAAATTTCGAAACCATTTTAAAGCGTGGCAAGAATTATGAAATATACTCAGAAAAAAATGGCCTTGCCGGAAATCTAGTTTTTGATGTTATTTCCAATTTAAATGGATATACATGGATTGCTACCAATAATGGATTGTCTCGATTTGATGGATTACATTTTGTGAATTTTCCTATAAATGCAGAAAATCCTGTTTTTAAAGACAAGGAAATTAATAAGCTTTACTGCTATAAAAATTATTTGTATTTGATTTCTAATAAAGAGGGATGTATTCGTTTAGATTTAAATTCATATAAATTTACTTGGGTTTCAAAAAATGGTGTAAAGGATCTAGTGCATTTTAGTCCAAATGTATTTGCGCTATTAAGAACAAATGGTGTGTTGCAATTATTTGATAATGGGAAAATATATCAAAGAAAATTTGGACACGAAGTAAATGCCGTTTTAAACGTTAATGACTCATTTTTCTATGCGGGAGTTG
>CANFSD010000012.1 GCA_947449515.1 Bacteroidota bacterium | reverse complement strand
TGTGGCTAGAAAAATTTCCAGCAGCTTACCAAAAAACTCTTATTTACCAGGAACAGTTAGCAGAAATTTACATGAAATACTGCCCACATTTGTTTCCCATGGCTTACAAGAAGCCTTTAAACAATTTGGAAATAAAATGCGCGGCTATTTAACAAATGAAGCCATTTTGTTGGCAACAGAATCACGCACCTCCTCGCCAGTGAGAATACCAAGAAATAAAGAAAATTTTGAGCACCCGCAAATAAAAGGTTTATACCCTTGTGCAGAGGGTGCTGGTTATGCAGGTGGAATTGTAAGTGCCGCCATGGATGGCGAAAATTGTGCAAGTGCCATAGGCAATCTCTCGTAAAACAAAAACACTATTTTGTGCGTTTAAAGGATATGAAAAAAATATTTTTTATCATACCTAGTTTTATTTTTCTATTTACACACATTATTGCCTGCAAAGGCCAAAGCAATGCAACTATAGATACTACTATGCAAACAGAAACCCATCACAAAGAGATAAGCAAAAACCACCCATTTGAAGTTCAAAAAACCGATTCGGAATGGCAACAAAGTTTAGATGCGGAACAATACCGTATTTTGAGACAAAAAGGAACCGAAAGACCTTTTACCAGCCCCTTAGAAGAAAATTATGATGGCGGCACCTATGTATGCGCAGGCTGTGGCAATCAATTGTTTTCATCGGAAGGGAAATTTGACAGTGGTTGCGGTTGGCCGAGCTTTTATGAAGCATTGGACCAAAAACAAATTATTACCCAAACCGACAGTACTTTTGGGATGACCCGCACCGAAATATTATGCGCCAAATGCGGCGGTCACCTAGGACATGTGTTCAATGATGGTCCTAAAGACAAAACCGGATTAAGGTATTGTGTGAATGGAAAATCGTTGAACTTCCTAAAGAAGTAGACAGGATTTTTTAAAAACCCTATCTTTTTTGCATCTTTGCTACTTAAATAATTAGCATCTTGAAATTTCTGTTTTATTTATTTCTGTTTTATGTGGTATACCGCTATGTATTTGGCGGCTTTAAAATTAATGTTTACCACCACAACCAGCCTAATCCTAATCCGCCTCAAAATGATAGAGACAAAAAAGAGGAAGGAAAAATTACCATTAACCCAAAGGTAAACAAGCAAGGCAAAGGCGGCTCAGATAAAGTAGGCGAATACGTAGATTTTGAGGAAGTGAAGTAAGCACAATGGAAAAAAAAATCAGGTCATTACTATTAAAAACATTAGGCACTGAACCCTATTTAGGTTTGGTAAGTAGCGCTTATATACGACTTATTTCTGCAGGCTTTTTAAAAGCTAAATATCCTGAATTGTTTTACCTCAAGCAGCTTATCAAACCAGGTTTTACCTGCGTTGATATTGGGGCAAATGTGGGCTATTATTCTGTATTTCTTTCAAAATATGCGGGCAAAACTGGTCATGTATATGCGGTTGAACCAGTGCCTCTTTTTGCAAATGTATTTCTTAAAAATACAAGCAGGTTTGCCCAAAACAATATTACACTTTACCAATGTGCCTTAGGCGCAGAAAGAAAAAAGGTAACACTTGGAACTCCCTTAATTGATGGAGTTTTTAGACATGGTCTTACCAAAATAATGGATAGCAATGCTACCGAAACTGCCTCGCAAACATACGAAGCACAAATGGAAGTAGCAGATGAGTTATTTTCTGCCTTGAGCAAAATTGATTTCTTGAAATGTGATGTAGAAGGATATGAGGTTATCCTTTTCCCGCAAATGATTGAAACCCTTAAAAGGTGCAAGCCAAGCATCCAAATAGAAATATCGAGTGAGGAGAACAGAAAGCACCTGATTGACTTACTTGCTCCAATAGGATACAAGCCATACAAGCTTTCTAATGGCAGCTTGGTGGCATTAAACACACAAGAAGCCTTAACTTACGAATCGGGAGATTTTTACTTCAAGGTAGCTTAAACTACCAATCGTCTTCATCAACAATAATTGGATCGCGCATAGCCTTTTTAAAGCTTTCAATTAGCCTTAAAATATCTTTATCTGCGTTTCTTAGAATGATATCATTTTCTCTCACACGTGTGGTAGAAGTGTAATAAAACTCAAAATAATTTCTGGTGCTTTTTCCGCCTTCAGATGGCTTTACTGTTTCGTGCACCAAATTAGAAATTTGGTACCTGTATCTTCCTTCTTTGATTAAGAAGGTAATTCTAAACTCAAAATTACCAATACTGCGTTTGGTATATTTATTTAAATAAGAGTAAGCAGGAATGGTACCAATGCAAGTAAGTTTTTGGTTGCGCTTGTCGAGCTCAATTTTCATTTCCTTACCTAAATTAGCCACTGCCCAATGTTTGGCGCGCAAATACAAAGAATCTGAACCACTCTCTTCTTGCTCAACTACACCATAATAGGTAATTAAGTTGGTTGCAGAATCTAAAAATAAAGTAATACGCTCATAAGGTCTTAAAAGAGGGTCAACAGGAGCCGCAGGATCTGCACTTGCAGTTGTATCTGAAGAGGTACTGTCTGCAGGAGCAGAAAAATCGTAACCAGGAGTTGTTTCATCTTGAACTTGTGCTGTAGCTTGGTTCCAAGAAAAACCAATTAACAACATCACTGAAACCTTTATAATTTTTTTCATTTTCTAATTTTCTGTTTTTCCTTTCTCTCAATTGTTCATTAAGAAAAAGTTCTTTTTGAATACTTAACGAAAGTAATCAACTTTCATTTTCTTTCACGGCTCAATTTTATAAAAAAATGAGTTGAAAAAAAAGTTTAATGTTTTGCCGCTCTTTTTGGCACCAAATGGTGGCCATCGGCCTCAGGCTCAAGCTTTTTTATTTTACCTGTATGCAAGGGGTCGAACCCATTTTTGCGCATGGCATCCCAATACACCTTACCATAGGATACAAAAACCTCCTCACCGGGCTTGATATTTCTGCTTGCTACGATATAAGGTTTACCCTTTATTACCTCAAACCTGGCATTGTTTTTAAAGCCTGCAATACGAACAATTCCCGCAGCATCATTTGCATAGCGTGCCAATGCTTCAGGAGTATGCAAGGCATCCACACACTTGCGATCTGAAATATAAAAATAATAAGCGCCAACTCCCTCCAAGGCATCATTGCGTTTTTTACATTGTGCCCATGTAATTACCTCGCCTTCATATTCTACTACCACCTCACCTCTTTTAATAAGGATATTGGTAAATAGGCCCATTCCGGCGTTTGGAATTTGTGACTTTTTTATCTCTAAGTTCATGCGGCTGCAAAAGTGGTGAATCCGCATTAAAAATCAGCATGGTGCGCAAAGATTTTTTAATTTTTATTTGATAATTTATTTATGCCTTACATTTCAGCCAAAGTTTAACTATTATTGGTTCCACTATTTAAACACTTTTACAAGCAATGAAAATTATTAGTTATAACGTAAATGGTATAAGATCGGCAATTAGCAAGGGCTTGATAGACTTTATGCAAGCCAGCAAAGCAGATGTGTTTTGTTTCCAAGAAACCAAAGCTTTACAAAATCAAGTAGAGCCTTTTTTGTTTGAAACAGTTGGTTATACCAATAACTTTTGGTTCAGCGCAGAAAAAAAAGGCTACAGTGGCGTGGCTATATACAGCAAACAAAAACCAAATCATGTAGAATTTGGGTTCGGAAATGAGGCGTATGACGCCGAAGGTAGAATTGTACGTGCCGATTTTGACAACGTAAGCGTTATTAGTGTTTACATTCCTAGTGGCAGTAGTGGAGAAGACAGGCAAGCTTATAAAATGAAATGGTTGGATTTCTTTCTAAACTATATTACCGAAATTAGAAAAACACATCCCAATTTAATAGTATGTGGCGATTACAATATTTGCCACCATGCGATTGATATTCACGATCCAGTTAGCAATAAAAATAGCAGTGGATTTTTACCTGAAGAGCGCGAATGGATGCAAAAATTTGTAGAAAGTGGTTTTACAGACAGCTTTAGGAAATTACATCCAGAACCGCATCAATACAGCTGGTGGAGCTACCGAGCCAATGCACGTAATAATAACAAAGGTTGGCGAATAGATTATTGCATGGTAGCAAATGAAATGCAGGAACGCATCAAAGATTCAGGAATTTTACAACAAGAAAAACACTCAGACCATTGTCCGGTTTGGGTTGAAATAAACTAGGAAGCTGCAAGCGTTCCTATTACTTCAAACTTATCAAACACATTTTGATTGTGCGGTGCTGCAGCTAATTCTTCGCTAAGGTCCTGGCCTGCCCAATGCTCGTAATGTTTGCCATTCCGCCACAAACGACTGCGTGTAACATCATAGATTTTACCCAAATAGGCAACCCAAATTTCTGGCTTGTCTTGCCCGTTTCTTAATGCCAATTGTGCACGTGTATATACCGGCAATTCCATTATACCAATTGGTTGGCAATTAAATATTCTGCAATTTGAACCGTATTGGTTGCCGCACCTTTTCTGAGGTTATCTGCTACTATCCATAAGTTGAGCGAATTGGGAGCAGAATCATCTCTTCTAATTCTACCTACAAAAACTTCATCCTTGTTTTCCGACCATAATGGCATAGGATAAATACCATTCTGCGGATCATCCTGCAATTGAATGCCAGGCGTATTCGATAAAATATTTTTGATAGCTGCTATGTCAAAATCTTTTTCAAAGCTCACATTAACACTCTCGCTGTGGCCACCCATAACTGGAATGCGCACGCAAGTTGCGGTAACGGCAATGCTGTCGTCCATCATAATTTTTTTGGTTTCGTTTACCATTTTCATTTCTTCTTTGGTATACGCGTTATCCAAAAAAACATCAATTTGAGGAATGGCATTTTTATCAATGGTATATTTATAAGCCATTTCACCTTCAATACCCATGCGCTCGTTTTCCATTTGCTTTACGGCTTTAACACCTGTGCCCGTAACACTTTGGTAAGTAGAAACCACCACGCGTTTTATGCCATAAGCTTTGTGCAAGGGATTTAATGCCATTACCATTTGGATGGTTGAACAGTTGGGATTGGCAATAATTTTATCTGCATGCGTTAATTGCTTTCCATTGATTTCTGGTACCACTAATTTTTTGGAAGGATCCATGCGCCACGCAGAAGAGTTGTCTATAACCACCGTACCTACTGCTGCAAACTTGGGCGCCCATTCTAAAGAAGTATTACCACCGGCCGAAAACAAAGCGATAGCAGGTTTTGCAGCAATTGCCTCTTCCATTGAAAATATGCGGTAGGCTTTGCCTTTAAATTCAATTTCTTTACCAACAGATTTTTCTGAGGCCACAGGAATTAATTCGCTAACCGGGAAATTGCGTTCCTCCAACACTTTTAACATAACGCCACCCACCAGACCAGTAGCACCAACAACAGCTATCTTCATATATTTTCAATTTTCAAGGAAATACAAACAAAATGCCTCTATCCTATTTCCCCGATTTAAGTTTTAGTATTTACAAAAATAAAATTTTCATCCGGTCTTGCCCGATTATTTTTGAAGATGAACAAATTTTTCTACCCCATCATTTGTTTCTATCTCTACTTCTTTCCAACAAGTGCCCTAGCGCAACTCAATGAAGATTTTTCTGATGGAAACTTTAACGAAAATCCAATATGGATAGGCAACGATAGCCTTTTTAAAGTAAACGCAAATTTTGAACTGCAAGCAAGCGCAACGGCTAGTCTTGCCGCCGAAAGTTACCTGAGCACATTTTATACAAAGCCAAAAGAAATAGAATGGCGTTACTATGTAAGGTTTGGATTTAATCCCAGCACACAAAACTTTGTACGCATTTACTTGAATGCAAACCACAGCAACCCAAAACTTAGCACTCAATCTTATTTTCTTCAATTAGGAGGAAGCACGGGCAGCACAGATTCTTTGGTATTGTATAAAGAAATCAATCAAGTTAAAACGAGCCTCGTAAGGGGAAGGCCAGGAACCTTAGGCAAAACACTCAACTCCCTTATGCTTAGGGTTAGAAGAAGTGAAACAGGTATATGGAGTTTAGAAATGGATACCAGCAATACAGGACACTATGTTACAGAAGGAATAGCAAATGATACCAATAGCTTGCAGGGAAACTATACAGGAATTTATTTCAAATTTACCAGCAGCAATTACCAAAATTTATTTTTTGATAATGTATATATCGGACCAAACTATACAGATACCATAGCTCCCCAATTATTGGAAAGCAGTATTGAAAATGACAGCACCCTGCTGTTGAATTTCGATGAAAAAATTGAAGTTCCATTGCTGAACCAAATTGTTTTGAACCAAAATACCATTGCTGGAAGCTTGCAGCAACAAGGAAACAGTTTGCGGGTATTTTTTTCAAAGCAATTTCCATCCGATCAAAGCTTAGAATTCACCCTAATTAAAATCCAAGATGCCAATGGGAATAGGCTTGATACAAGCTTTCAATTGCATTACCACGCATTGCAAAAAGGAGATATCTTAATCAGTGAAATATTTCCAGATCCCGAACCAAGTAATGGTTTACCGGCAGCCGAATTTTTAGAAATCTATAATAACTATGGAGAAGATTTAAAGGTAAAATCACTTTCCATTAGTGATGGAAGTGGCAATTATAAATTACCCCAATTTACGCTTCATGCGCATGAATTTAAGATACTCTGCGCAAGCAAAGACAGCGCACTATTTCAAAAATTTGGCAATGTGGTTCCCGCAAATTATTTCCCTTCCTTAAACAATTTGGGCGACAACATACAATTATTGGATGCGCAACAATCAATAATTGACTCTATTCAATATTCATTGGAATGGTACCAAGATTTGCAGAAAGCAAATGGTGGTTATACACTTGAATTAAATAACCCAAAGCAAACTTGCAAGGGCAAAGATAATTGGACGGCAAGTACTGCAAATATTGGAGGAACACCAGGTACTGCTAATTCAAATTGGCAGATTTTTTACGATACATTGGCTCCAAAAATTATAAGCTTAAGTACGGTAAATAACCATTGTATAAAAATAACTTTAGATGAAAAGCCCGCAACTAATCAACTATTAAAAGACGCTTTTAGTTTGGAAAATATTTCTTGCAGCAACGTTAAACAAACACCCCAAAATGAAAAGGAACTATTGTTGTTTTTTACCGACTCCCTTGAACACTTAAAACAATATGTGCTGAAAATGGATGGATTGCAAGATTGCAGCGGGAATAGCCTCTTCCAGCAATTTTCTTTTACCCATTTTGCCATTAAAACTGCTAATCAAAACGACATACTCATTCATGAAATTTATTTCAACCTCAATAAAAAAGGCAAGATCCCTAACGTAGCATTTATAGAATTATACAACCGAAGCGATTACAGTATTTCTTTAGAAAAAATGAAATTGAGCGATGCCAATTCGCAAAGCATTTTACCACCCTATATACTACAAGCAAAACATTACTTAATAATATGCAAAGAAACCGCCATTGATTCTTTTACCAAATATGGCGAAGTGCTAGGCCTATCGCACTTTCCAAGCCTTAACTATTCAGATGCACTACAACTCCAAGATTCAATTGGCTACCCAGTACACCAAGTAAATTACCAGCAAAATTGGTTCGAACCGAATGCCTATTTGTATGCTTGCACTCTGGAATTAATTGACCCAGCAAACCCATGTGGTTTGGCAGAAAATTGGAAAGCATCTACCTCCAAAAACGGAGGTACGCCCGGACAAGCAAACAGTGTTGCAGGCACTAACAAAGATCAAAAAGCACCAACATTTATGCGTGCCTATTTGCCAAATAGCAGTCATATTGAACTGCACTTTAATGAGGCTATTGACAGCAGTAGTTTGGGCCCTTTTAGGCTAAATGATACTTTGCTCCATGCTGGTTTTCAATTTATCAATAAAGCCTTAACCGCGGTACAAATTTCTCTACCCTTTGCATTAGACTCCAACGAAACGTACCAATTATATATAGATAATTTAAATGATTGTGCCCAGAACCATGCTGCAAATACGGGTAGTTTACCATTTCAATTGCCAATTGAACCCACTAAAGAAAATTTGGTAATCAATGAAGTTCTATTTAACCCAGTGAGTGGCGACAATGATTTTATTGAACTATACAATACCAGTTCTCGAACCCTTGATTTGCGAAATTTGGTATTATTTACGCTGGATGAAAACGGCAACAGGAAAGACATAGCGCCATTTGCCGAAGATGGCTGGATGATTTATCCAAATGAATACCTGTGCATTGCACCAGATGCCAAAATTTTACAGCAACAACATTTTGGCTCGAACCTAAATGCCATTATCCCCCATGCCATTCCGGCCCTCAATGATGATGAAGGTATTTTAGTTTTAAAAAATAAAAATGAAAACACCCTTGATTCATTTTATTTTTCAGATAAGATGCACCTAAGTTTTATGAACCAAACCGAAGGCATTAGCTTAGAACGTATCAATCCGTTTATGCCAAGCACAGAAAAAAGTAATTGGACCTCTGCGGCTGAAGACTATGGATTTTCTAGCCCTACGCAGAAAAATTCTGTTTTTAGGGCAACAGCATCAAACAGTAATTTCTCTCTGTCAATGCCGTATTTTAGTCCAGATGGAGATGGTGAAAACGATGTCATGCAATTTTTTTATAGCTGCGAAAAAACGGGCAACGTGGGCAAATTAGAAATCTACCAACAAAATGGAAACTGCGTTAAAAAAATTTGTGCCGCAAAAGTATTGGGCAACAAAGGAGAAATTAATTGGACAGGTGATACAGATGATGGCAAGAAGGCCCCCATTGGATTATACATAGCTAATTGGACCTTATTTAACGAAAACGGGAACAGTGAAACAATCCTAAAAACCTTTGCTTTACTCGGAAAATAAGCTAGGCCAATCCTCTTCGTTTTACCAATAAACTTAGGGTATCTGCAATAGCAATAAATAGAAAAATAAAGGCAAGCCAATCGCCATGTGTTGTATAAAAAGTTTCACTTGTATAAACAGGAACTTTCATACGCATTACCTCTTTTTGCCACCAGTTTGATTCCATGAGTACAGAACCATCCTTGTCTATGAATCCGCTAATGCCGGTATTTGCAGCTCTTGCAATTGCCCTTCTATTTTCAATGGCTCGTAATCTACCAAAGTCAAAATGTTGGCGGTAACCAGGTGTATTTCCCCACCAACCATCATTGGTTAAAATACATAAAATGCCTGCCCCTTTGCGCACGTATGAAGAGGTAAATTCTGGAAAAACGCTTTCGTAACAAATAATGGGTGCCAAAGCTATTTTTTGGTAGCCTTTAAACACTTTGCTTTCGCCATCGCTGGCAAGACTTCCGGAGGTTCCGCCTAAATCTATGGCATATTTTTCTATGAATCCAAAAAGTTGCGGATAAGGCATTTTTTCTACGCCCGGCACCAATTTGCTTTTATGGTAAATTTGAATGCTATCAAAATTACTCATGTAAATAGCCGCATTATAAGCATCAAAATACCTATCGTCGCTTCTTAATTTTCTTGCAGTAATTGTTTTTTTCTCGTTGGGCTCATACAAACGGTAAGAGTCCATACCACTTAAAATGGTAATATGCGGATGTTGAATTAAAAAATTCTGCAGCAATTGAATGAGTGATTCATTCTTTACTTGGTTCTCTTGAATACCACCTTGAATAGCTGTTTCAGGCAACAAAACAAATTGCACCTCACTGTCAATTTTAGACTCGGCCATTTGCAGCATGCCAATGAGTTGTTCGTAAGGACTCACGCCTCCAAATTTTTCTGAGTAAGGATCCAAATTTGGTTGCACCAAAACGATATCTGCCTTTTCTGCTCTTTCCTTTGGGTTGCCTATATATAAGGATAAAAACAAGGGTGTAAGGAGGTATAAAAAGATTTTATTGAGAAGAGAATTTCGCTTTTGAAATGCCTGCAAATTTGACCAATTTAAGATCAATTGGTAGGCTTGCACATTTACCAATAATACCCATAGACTACCTCCAATAACACCTGTATATTCATACCATTGAACTGCTTGTGGTAAATAACTAAAAACATTCCCTAGGATCAACCAAGGGAAAGCCAAATCCCAATTAAATTGCAGTAATTCTATTGAGATCCAACAGGCCATAAAATACCAATAATTGGGCTGTGCGGTTTTTTGGTTTCGAGCATGAAACAGCATCATGGGTAATACCATGGGAAGGCTATTGATAATAAATGCTGCAATGGCGCCACCTGCACTTGCATTCCATATCCACCAAACAGCGCCAATATTGCCCAATAAGAAACTCAACCAGGTATAAGTAAATAACCAGAACTTAGAATTTGCTTGTTCTGCACGAATTTTTTTTTCGAGCGCAAACAAAGGAATAAATACAAAAAAAGCTGCCGGCAAAATTCTAAAAGGTTGCCAAGCCAAAACAAATAGAATGGCGGCAGCAATGCTCAACAAAAAGTAAGCTAGGTGATTATTTTTTACCTTCAACAACAAGTACAAATTCTCCTTTAATTGGGTGTGTGCTAAAATACAAAATTACCTCTTCCAAAGTGCCGTTTACCGTTTGTTCAAACATTTTTGTCAGCTCCCTGCTTACGCTGGCTTGTCGGGTCGAACCGAGGTATTCTGCCAATTGTGTTAGGGTTTTTAATAAACGGTGAGGACTTTCATAAAATATCATGGTATATTCTTGCGTAGTTAATTTTTGAAAGGCCGTTTGCCTTCCTTTTTTTTCTGGCAAGAATCCTAAAAACACAAAGGCATCGGCCGGCAAACCACTTTTAACCAAGGCCGGCACAAAGGCAGTAGCGCCTGGCAAACATTCAACGGCTATCTGATGTTTAAGACACTCGCGCACCAATAAAAAGCCAGGATCACTAATAGCTGGCGTACCTGCATCACTAACCTGTGCCAAGATTTTGCCTCCTTGCAATTCTTGAATTAAATGTGCCAATTGTTTGTGTTCGTTGTGGGCATGGTAACTCCACAATGGCTTATTAATTTCATAGTGGTTAAGCAATTTGAGTGTCTGCCGGGTATCCTCTGCCAAGATTGCATCTGCTTCTTTTAATATTCTAAGACCACGTAAGGTTATATCCTCCAAATTACCAATGGGAGTTGGCACTAAAATTAATTTTCCTTCCTGCATACTTTAAAATTAAAGGGCATTTTTTGCTTCAGCTTCTTTTCGTTTTTTCTCTTTCCTAAAAGAAGTATAAATTGGAATGGAGGTAACTAAAATAAAACCAACCACTACCCAGTCTAAATAATGTAAGGCTTGCGGAAACAATTTACCAACATAATAGCCACTTGAAACAATAATACTTGGCCATAAAAATGCACCAACTACATTAAACAATAAAAATATGGGTTGTCTTACTTTTACCACTCCTGCCAAAATTGGCGCAAAGGTTCTAATGATGGGTAAAAACCTGCCCATGATTAAGGCAAGTCCACCAAATTTTTTATAAAAAGTTTCTGCGGTACTAATATATTTCTTCTTATAAAAGAGCGTATCCTCCTTTTTATAAAGGGCTTCGCCCGTTTTAAAGCCGAACCAATAACCGGCATAATAACCAGCAATTGCAGCAAGTCCAATGTATAAAATAAGATGGGTAAGGGTAATATCTAAAACGCCTAAATAACAAAGTAGGCCTGCTGTAAATAACAATGAATCGCCAGGTAAGAAGAAGCCAAAGAAAACACCATTTTCTAGGAAAATAATAAGCAAAAGCATAAACATTCCGCCATAGCGAATGAGTTCTTCCGGTTTAAATAAATCCCAAAAACTGTCCAATAGAATACTGATTAGTTCTACAAAGTAGCACCAAATAGACGAATAAACAAATGATTTTAAATGCTTGTACTTGATTAACTAATGAAACCGATTTTGTTGCGCCCGTTTTCAACCTTTTGGGCCTTTTCCAACACTTCGTCTTTCATGTTATCTTTATATTGCTGCATGGCAGTGGCCAATGCTTCATCTTGAAGTGCCAAGATTTGTACGGCCAATAAACCTGCATTTTTTGCATTATTAATGGCAACGGTTGCCACAGGAACACCGCCTGGCATTTGTACAATGGAAAGCAAAGAATCTAAACCCGACAATGTTTTTAATTGCACAGGTACGCCAATAACAGGCAAGGTAGTTATGGCTGCTACCATGCCAGGTAAATGGGCTGCACCACCTGCACCGGCAATAATAATTTGCAGGCCTTTGGCTTTGGCTTCTTTGGCATAGGTAAACATTCTTTCAGGCGTACGGTGTGCCGAAACAACCGTAATTTCAAAAGGTACTGCAAATTCTTCTAAAACTTTTGCCGCCTCTTTCATAACCTCTAGGTCGCTATCCGACCCCATGATAATACCAACTTTATTTATGGCCATAATATGTTTTTTAAAAAATAAAAGCCCAATTAAGGGCTCCTATTTGATTACGCTTCAGTATCTTCTTCTTCCTCTTCTTCAGGAACAATTCCTTCCATGAGGTTTCTAACGTCTTGCAATTCTTCTCTGTTGTATTTATTGGTATGGTCGGCCAATAAGTCAATTAGATAATCTAAATTTTCTTTGCCACCATCTTCTTCAAGAAAAAGAAATGTATAAGATCCATTGGCTTCAATATCTTCATAGGCCATACGAATCATCTTTACCAAACCAGGCTCTTTAAGGTTGTCTTTAAAATAGTTTCTTAACTCTTGTAATAAGGCAATTACCTTTTCGGCATTAAAACCATCTTTTTTAAGCTCTGCTTTAATTTTATCAATTATCTGCTTCATGTTGTTTATTTGTGGCAGCAAAATTATATTTTTTATACGTAAAACATACTTTATCCCAAATTATCTGATGAGAACTTTTTATTCTGTGGTATTATTAGTGATTGCCAACATCTTTATGACCTTCGCTTGGTATGGCCATTTGCAGTTCTCAAAATGGGGCTTTACGCAGAAGTGGGGCATTGTTGGGCTGGTATTAATTAGTTGGTTTATTGCCCTTTTTGAATATGCTTTTCAGGTACCTGCCAATAAATTAGGCTACATAGAACAAGGCGGTTCTTTTAGTATTTTTGAGCTAAAAACCCTCCAAGAGGTTATTTCATTGTCAATTTTCCTCCTTATTAATACCCTAATTTTTAACGAAAAACTGCAATGGAACCATCTTTTATCCTTTGCATTGATTGTTTTAGCGGTTTATGTGGCCTATAGAAAGTGGTAATGGACATGGCAAAAGCTAAATATGTTGCTTTTCGGCCCATTCCTTCATAAGTTCTTTGTATTTGTTTAGGAAAGTGCTTTTAGAAACAAATCCTACATAAGTATCTCCATCCAAAACTGGGATGTAAAATATTTCGGGGTACGATTCAAATAATTCCATAATTACCTCCAAAGATTCGTTCAATTCAATGCTAATTACCTCGTCGAGCAAGAGTTCGCTCACTTTTACTTTATCGTATAAATCGGGTTTAAAAATGGTAGATTTTAACTGACCCATGGTAACAATTCCTACAAAAGTGCCATTGCGTTTTACCACAGGAAAAATATTTCTCCGGGTATTTGAAACCACTTCGGTTACCCTTCTCAAAGAGTCATCAGGTAATAAAGAAGGGAAGTCTGTTTCTAAAACGGCTCGAACCGAAAAATCTTTTAAAATTTCAAATTCTGGCGTAGGCTTTAAATAGCCATCTTGTACCAATTTTTTGGTATAAATACTATCGGGTTCAATAAGCCGGGTAATAAAGAAACTCCCTGCAGAGACAATCATTAGAGGCACAAACAAGGTATAGCCCCCCGCCACTTCGGCAATCATAAAGATAGCAGTGAGCGGCGCACTAACCACCCCACTTAATATGCCGGCCATTCCGGTTACTACAAAGTTTAATTCATTTAATTCAAAAAAACCGCTGAGGTTAATCAAGCGTGAGAAGAACAAACCAAACAAGGCTCCAATAAATAAGCTGGGCGCAAAAATGCCTCCATTTCCTCCTGCGCTTATGGTAAATGCCGAAGCAATTGGCTTTAATAAAAGGGTAATAAGCACAAAAGACAAAAACAACACATTGTAACTAAAATCACTTTGGTAAGCAATGTTTTGCATATAGGTATCAAAGGTGCCATTCAAAATTTGGTTGATTACAAAATAACCCTCCCCATACAAAAGCGGCGAAAATAAAATTAAACTTCCCACCAATAAACCTTGGGCAATGGCCACCAAAAATTTCTGATGCTTGTTATTGAAACGCGCCTCTAAACCATAAATAACACGTATGGTATAAACGGATAACAAACCACAAAAAATAGCAAAAATGGAATAATAGGGAATAGCACTAAGCACCCATGGCTTTGCGGTAAACAAAATTAATTGCCCCTGCGAAAATATATGGGAAATAACCGCAGCCGTTGCAGATGCTATTAATAGCGGTATAAAGGCCGGAATACTAACCCTGCGCAACAAAACTTCCAAAGCAAAAATTACGCCGCCCAATGGACAATTAAAAATAGCCGAAATACCCGCAGCCGCTCCACAAGCAAGCAGAAGGTTTCTATCACTGTCGTTTAAAAACAAGTGCTTGGCTAGGTTCGAACCAATAGCAGAGCCCGTTATGGCTATGGGCGCTTCTACCCCAACTGAACCACCCAGCCCAACAGTAAATGCACTGCTTACCAGATGCGCATAGGTATGGTGTGGTTCTATTTTCCCCTTTTTATAATTGATCCTGTAAATAATACTGGTGAGGCCTTTTTCGAAAATTTTTAAGCCAAAAACATAGCGGATAAAAACAAGCGATAAAACAATTCCAAGTACGGGATATATCAAATATTGGAAACGTAATTCAAATACATTGGTGTTGATAAGGAAATTTTCTATAGAATGAATGGCAAATTTTAATGCGATGGCAGCAAGGCTCACCACTACAGCCACAAGCATACTGGCAATGATTAAGAAATTGCTATTGCTAATATATTTGTTCCTTCTTTTAAAGAATTTATAAACAGGGTACTTCAGCAAGAACCGAATGTATTTAATTTGCTGACTCATCTAACAAACATAATGAAAATATCTAAATGGATTAGCGCTTTCCGCCTCAGAACTTTATTCCTCTCCTTAAGCTGCATTTGGGCGGGTTTACTTTGTGCCGAAATTTCGTTTCAAAATAATTATACCATAGCGCTCTTTACTTTTTTAACAGCGCTCTTTCTTCAGATTTTATCAAACCTTGCCAACGACTATGGTGACAGCATTCACGGAGCAGACCATGCAGGCCGCAAAGGACCACAAAGAGCTGTACAATCTGGAGCCATTTCCAAAGAAACCATGAAAAACGCCCTTTTCTTGTTTTCGGGTCTTTCCTTTATAAGTGGTTGCGCATTGTTATTTTCTTCCCTTGAAATTATTGGCACCAATGGCGCCATTGGATTATTAATAGTAGGCTTATTGGCCATTGCTGCCGCCATATTTTATACCAATGGAAAAAAGCCTTATGGTTATGCCGGACTGGGCGATATCAGTGTATTTATTTTCTTTGGGTGGGTAGCAGTTTTAGGGTCACAATATTTACAAACCAAAACAATTTCAGAGGAAGCCATTCTTTTGTCTATCTGTTACGGTTTGCTTTCGGTAGGTGTACTCAACCTCAATAATATGCGCGATATTGAATCAGATAAAGTGGCAGGTAAAAGAAGTATACCGGTTCGCTTGGGATTAAAAAATGCAAAATTATACCACAGTGCATTGCTCATTATTGCAGCTGCTTGCTTATATAATTTTCAATTAAAAGCAGCTATAGCCCTTCCCACCAGATTAGCTTGCATGGGCCTTATTGTTTGGAATTTATTAATGGCACAAAAAGCAAAAGACCATGCCAGTTTTGATCCATTGCTCAAATGGCTTTCTTTAAGCACCCTTGTTATTACCCTTCTTTGTCAAATTAGTTTATGAACCACCTTCACTATGGCTATGTAAAAAGAGCCCTCCAATTTTCTTTTGATGCCATTACCAGTAGAGGTGCCCTTAACGAGCATAACGCGTATTTAATTTACGTAAAACACCCCAGCAACCCAAATGCAACTGGTTGGGGAGAAGCCTCACCCCTTAAAGGACTGAGCCTTGATGATGTGCCAGATTTTGAAGCACAATTGGGTGGATTCTTAAGTTTCCTAAATGAAGGAAATTCACCCCATCAAATAGACATGAGCGCATTTCCTTCTATTCGCTTTGCCTTGGAAACAGCCCAACTCGATTTAATCAATGGCGGCAGAAGAATCTTGTTTGAAAATTCTTTTACAAAAGGTACCCCTATTGCCATCAATGGATTGGTTTGGATGAACAGCATAGAAAACATGTTGGAGCAGGCGGTAAAAAAAGCGCAAGAAGGTTTTAGCTGCATAAAATTTAAAGTTGGGGCAAAAGACCACGACCAAGAATGTAAATTATTGGAAAATTTTAGGAAGCAATTTGATGAAAACAAAGTAGAAATTAGGCTCGATGCCAATGGTGCTTTTAGCCATTCAGATGCCTTGCATTTGTTAAAAGATTTCAAACAGTTTCATATCCATTCTTTAGAACAACCCATTGCACCCAAACAAGGTGAAATACTGGAGGAAATTTGTGCCAAAAGTGCCATAGACATTGCGCTCGACGAAGAATTAATTGGGCTCGATCCGGAAGTAGATGGACCAAAATTATTAAAGAATTTAAAGGCCAAATACCTTATTCTTAAGCCAACCCTTTTGGGTGGAATGAGTGCCAGTGCCAAATGGATTAGAAAGGCAGATGAACACCAAATGCAATGGTGGGCAACTTCTGCCTTAGAATCAAATATTGGTTTAAATGCAATAGCACAATGGACAGCCATTCAAAAAGCAAAATTACCACAAGGCTTAGGTACTGGAAATTTATACACCAATAATTTTGCATCGCCCTTGGTGGCAGAAAAAGGAACATTGTCTTATATTGCACAAAAAGCTTGGCAATTACCCTCTCTTGACCAGGCAGAATAAAAATGGAAAAACAAAAAGAGATTGTTAGAGGTTTGCTATGGCTTGTGCTCCTACTGGGATTAATAAGCTTTTTCTATGGCCTTTTCTCGGGTAACCAAATCCCCTATCTCCTTTGTTTACTCATTATTGGCGCAAGTGCTGCTGCTATTAAATTAAATAAAAACATTGGTAACAATCCCGCGCCAAGTGCTGCCATACCAATTCCCGCAACAAAGCCTGCCGTTAAAGCTGCAATTTTGCCCGAACCCATTTCCAATTCAGAAAACATAGAACTGCTGTTAAGTTCTACGCACGAAGTTATTTTTGAAATGGATGAAAATGACTTGTGCAAAAAAGTTTGGAAGGAGAGCGGACGAAACTTAGAATTTTCAGATACCTACTACACAGGTAAAAGTGTTTATGACCTGTTTGACAAACCTTATCAAATTAATTTAACAGCACTGTTTCAAGAAGTAAAAACAGATGGCATAGCGCGTGAATTAGAGTTCACATTCCTCCAGAACAATGAATACAAAACCAATGTTGCCAAATTAAAGAGAATTCAAAACCAAGTAACAACAAGGGTTTCCATAGTATTAGAGGATATCAGTCGCAGAAAGCAAATAGAACAACAACAACAACAACAAAGCAGTTTCTTAAACAACCTCATTGCCCATTTACCCATTGGGGTATTTGTTAAAAATGTAAAGGACGATTTACGTTATACGCTTTGGAACAAAGAACTGGAAAATTTATTCCTGCTCAGCGAAGAGGAAGTATTGGGTAGGAAAGACGAAGATGTTTTTAAAGAAGCGGGCGAAATAGAATCTTACTTGGCAACAGACCAAATTATTCTAAGAGACAAAGAGCCTATAATGATTCAAAAATTGAGCATTCAGGCCGGCGATAAACAAATTTTTGCAAGAACCTTCAAAATCCCCATTCTCAATAGCAAAGGTGAAGTAGATTCTATTTTGGGTATCTTAGAAAACATCACCGATGTGGTGAACTCACAACAAGAATTAGAAAATGCCGAGAAAAGATGGAATTACGCTTTATCTGGTAGCAGGGACGCAGTATGGGATGTAAACCTGGTAACAGATGAATCTTTTTTCTCACCCATGTTCAATGAAATGTTGGGCTTTGAACCAAACGAAACCATTGAAGACAAATGGGAATTCTTGGTTCACCCAGAAGATTTGGTTAGGGCCTGGAACCTTTTTGTAGACCACTTAGAAGGTAAAACAGCCTTTTATGAATGTGAATACCGACTGCGCAATAAACAAGGAAATTATTTTTGGGTTTTAGACAGGGGAAAAGTTGCAGAATTTGATGAAGCAGGAAATCCAATACGTGTAATTGGAACCTATAGCGATATTGATTACCGCAAAAAACTAGAAAGCGAATACATTATAGCACTGCAAAAAGCAGAAGAAGCATCCAAAGCAAAAAGCCTTTTCTTATCTACCATGAGCCATGAGATAAGAACCCCAATGAATGGCGTAATTGGTATTATTAATATTCTTATCAATGAAAATGCCCACGACGAGCAGCATGATAACCTTGAGGCACTTAAATATTCTGCCAATAACCTCCTATACCTGCTCAATGATATTTTAGATTTCAATAAAATTGATGCCGGTAAAATTGACATTGAAGAGCGTTCATTTGACTTATACTACACACTTCAAAACACACTCAAATCATTTGTTAATGTTGCCAAAGAAAAGAAACTAGATCTTAAATTAAGCGCAAGTAACAACTTCCCTAAAGCCATTATTGGCGACCCTCTTCGCCTCAATCAAATATTCAATAACTTAATTTCTAATGCCATTAAATTTACACCTAATGGCAGTGTAAAAGTAGAAGCAATAACAGAGAAATTAACAGAAGACGACATTCAAATTCGCTTCTCGTTTATAGATACAGGTATTGGAATTGATGATGCCTTTTTACCTCAATTGTTCGACCAATTTACCCAAGCATCCAATGATACTACCCGTAAATTTGGTGGCTCTGGATTGGGCTTGGCTATTTGCAAAAGCTTGGTAAACCTATTGGGTTCAGACCTACAAGTAAAAAGCAAGAAAAACGAAGGCTCAGAATTTTGGTTCAGCCTAACTTTTAAAATAGATAAAAGCAAGGAAAGTAACAATAAGAAACAAATTCAAGATCCAGAAACAGGTTTCCCAGATATGCATTTGTTATTGGTAGAAGACAATCCAATGAATGTGATGGTGGCTAAAAAATTCTTGAACAAATGGGAAATCCATACAGACCATGCAGGAAATGGAAAAGAAGCATTGGTGGCGGTACAGAAAAAACGTTACGATATTATCTTAATGGACCTTCAAATGCCCGAAATGGATGGCTTTGAAGCATGTAAACACATGCGACAAGCAGGTATTCAAACGCCTATTTTTGCTTTAACTGCCAATGTAAATTCAGATGCAAAAGCACAGGTAATTGAATGTGGCATGAACGAGTATATTAGTAAGCCATTTAATCCAGAAGAATTGTTTCAGAAATTGGAACAATACTATAAGCCCAAAAAGAAAAACAATGCTGGTTCCGATGCCAACGGAAAATTATTTTAAAGTATATTTAAAATAAGCCAAAGGATAACAGCACAATGCCCCTATTGAATTGGCCAACATATCGGCATAATCATAAGTTCGGTTTATAAAAACTGTGGCCTGCATACCCTCCAAAATTATTCCATATACAATACTCAAAGCCACGGCCCAATGCAATATTGGCCAAGTAATGCTTTTACGGCTTTTGTATTGCGCAAAAATGATTAACCAAGCCTGCATACCAAACAAGAGGAAATGCGCCAATTTATCAATGCCTAAATCAAAAGAAACAACTGGTAAACTTTTTCCATTTACCCCACAGGCAAACAGACTTACAAGCGCCCAAATAAGCGGTAAGTAAAACTTCTTAATAAAATGCATGGATAATAGGGAGGTTTAATGCAATAAGCAACGCTCTGCTTATTCATTTATTGCAGCAATACCCGGAAGTTCTTTTCCTTCAAAGTATTCTAACAAGGCACCACCACCTGTACT